>JAEWEI010000042.1 GCA_023389545.1 Actinomycetes bacterium
AGAACGGCAGCAGGATGTCCCACAGCGTCTTGACCGCGGCCATCGAGAAGCCGCGTTCCTTCATGCCGTTCGAGAACCCCTCGAACTGCTTGTCCAGCTCGGACTTCTTCTTCTTGCCCATCGCGCGCCGCAGGATGTCGGCCTGTCCGAGCGAGTACCCGGCGACGCGCTGTGCGATCGCCATGACCTGCTCCTGGTACACGATCAGGCCGTACGTCGTGCCGAGGATGTCCGCGAGGGGCTCGGCCAGCTCGGGGTGGATCGGCGTGACCTCCTGCGCGCCGTTCTTGCGCAGCGCGTAGTTGGTGTGCGAGTTCGCGCCCATCGGCCCCGGCCGGTACAGGGCGCCGACGGCGGAGATGTCCTCGAAGTTGTCGGGGCGCATGAGGCGCAGCAGCGACCGCATGCCACCGCCGTCGAGCTGGAACACCCCGAGCGTGTCGCCGCGGCCGAGCAGCTCGTAGGTCTTGCGGTCGGTGAGCTCGAGCTCCTCGAGCACCACCGGTTCCTTGCCGTTCATCACGATGTTCTCGAGCGCGTCGTCGAGGATCGTCAGGTTCCGCAGCCCGAGGAAGTCCATCTTGATCAGGCCGAGGCCCTCGGACGTCGGGTAGTCGAACTGCGTGATGATCGCGCCGTCCTGGGGGCGGCGCATGATCGGGATGATGTCGATGAGCGGGTCGCTCGACATGATCACGCCGGCGGCGTGCACGCCCCACTGGCGCTTCAGTCCTTCGATGCCCTTCGCCAGCTCGACGACGCGCTGCGCTTCCGGGTCGGCGGCGTGGACCTGGCGGAACTCCTCCGCCTCGTTGTACCGCTTGTCGGACGGGTCAAAGATGCCCGTGAGGCTGATGTCCTTGCCCATGATCGCGGGCGGCATCGCCTTGGTGAGCTTCTCCCCCATCGCGAACGGCATCCCGAGCAGCCGCGCCGAGTCCTTGAGGGCCTGCTTGGCCTTGATCGTGCCGTAGGTGACGATCTGCGCGACCCGGTCCTCGCCGTACTTGTCAGTCACGTACCGGATGACCTCGCCGCGACGGCGCTCGTCGAAGTCGACGTCGAAGTCGGGCATGGAGACGCGGTCGGGGTTGAGGAACCGCTCGAAGATCAGCCCGTGCTGCAACGGGTCGAGGTCAGTGATCTTCATGGCGTACGCGGCCATCGACCCCGCGCCCGAGCCACGGCCGGGCCCGACCCGGATGCCGTTCGCCTTGGCCCAGTTGATGAAGTCGGCGACGACGAGGAAGTACCCCGGGAAGCCCATCTGGGTGATGACCTCGGTCTCGTACACGGCCTGCTTGCGCACGTCGTCCGGAATGCCGTCCGGATACCTGTGGTGCAGGCCGGCCTCGACCTCCTTGATGAACCAGCTCGTCTCGTCCTCCCCCGCCGGCACGGGGTAGTTCGGCATGTAGTTCGCCGAGGTGTTGAACGAGACCTCGCACTGCTCCGCGATGAGCAGCGTGTTATCGCACGCCTCAGGGTGCTCGGCCCAGATGCGGCGCATCTCCGCGGCCGATTTGACGTAGTACCCGTCGCCGTCGAACTTGAAGCGGTCCGGGTCTGCCAGGGTCGAGCCCGAGTTGATCGCCAGCAAGGCCTCCTGCGAGGCGCTGTCCTCCTGCTTGACGTAGTGCAGGTCGTTCGTCGCGACCAGGGGGGCGCCGATCGTCTCCGAGAGCCGCAGCAGGTCCTTGAGGACCCGGGTCTCGATGTCGATCCCGTGGTCCATCAGCTCGATGTAGAAGAAGTCCTTGCCGAAGATGTCCTGCAGCTCGCCGGCGACTCGCACCGCCTCGTCCCACTGGCCCAGGCGCAGGCGGGTCTGGATCTCCCCGGACGGGCACCCCGACGTCGCGATCAGGCCCTTGCCGTAGGTCTGCAGCAGGTCGCGATCCATGCGGGGCCACTTGCCCATCTGGCCCTCGAGGGACGCCAGGGAGCTGGCGCGGAACAGGTTGTGCAGGCCCTCGTTGTTGCGGGCGAGGAGCGTCATGTGGGTGTACGCGCCACGCGCGGAGACGTCGTCCGCCTCCTGCCCCTGGACGCCGAAGCGCACCCGGGTCTGGTCGAAGCGGCTGGTGCCCGGCGTCACGTACGCCTCGACGCCGATGATCGGCTTGATCCCGGCCGCCGTGCCCTTGGACCAGAACTCGAAGGCCCCGAACAGGTAGCCGTGGTCGGTGCTGGCGATGGCCGTCTGGCCCTGGCGCCCGACCTCCGCGAAGAGGTCTCCGAGGCGGGCCGCGCCGTCGAGCATCGAATACTCGGTGTGCACGTGGAGATGGACGAAATCAGCCCCGGGTGATGCCATGCGGGCCAGTCTAGGTGCCCCCAGGGACACCCCCGGCGGGGGTCAGCGGTAGCTGTCGCGCAGTGTGGCGAGCGCCCCGGCGAGATCCTCCGGGTAGTCGCTGGCCACCTCGAGCCATTCGCCGCTGGTGGGGTGCGTGAAACCGAGCCGGACCGCGTGCAGCCACTGCCGGGACAGCGAGACGCGGGCCGCGAGGGCTGGGTCGGCGCCGTACGTGAGGTCCCCCACACACGGGTGCCGCAGGGCCGAGAAGTGCACCCTGATCTGGTGCGTCCTCCCCGTCTCGAGGTGCACCTCGACGAGCGAGGCCGCCGGGAGCATCTCCAGGACCTCGTAGTGCGTGACCGACGGCTTGCCGTCGGCGACCACCGCGAACCGCCAGTCGGAGCTGGGGTGCCGGCCGATGGGCGCGTCGATGGTGCCGGTCGTCGGCTCGGGGTGCCCCTGCAC
>JAEWEI010000135.1 GCA_023389545.1 Actinomycetes bacterium
GCGTCTGCCGGATGCGTGCGCAGCCAGTCCCGCAGCAGACGCTGAGGCGCGAGATCCCACTCCGCTGCAGGGAAGAAGTGCGCGATGGCGAGGCGCTCCCCCGCCGACTCCCGGATCATCACCGGATGCGTGCGGACCCCGCTGCCGACGCACCATCCGGCGGCCTCCAGCTCGGGTAGACGGGCATCGAGCCGCTCCCGCGTCTCCACGCGCACCGCGAGGTCGATGACCGGTTTCGCGCTCATCCCGGGAATCGCGGTCGAGCCGATGTGCTCGATGATCCACCCGTCCTCCCCGGCGGCGCGGATCGTTGTCGCGAACTCCTCGAACCGCAGCGGCCAGGACGGGTCGGAAGGCACGAGGAGCATCGGTCCTCAGGAGGCGTCCGCGATGCGGGGATCCCAGCGACGATGGCGCTGCTTCTCGTCCAGGAGTCCCCACACGGCCGGTGTGAGCTCCGGGTACTCGAGGGCGATCTGTCGCAGCACGCGGTAGTGTCGCGCAGCGTTCGGACGCACACCGTCGTTCGCAGCGATGTTGTCGGCGCGGAGCAGGTAGACGACGAGCTCGTCGACGCTGGGCAGCTCCTCCATGAACTCCCAGGGGTCCTCGCCTCCGAGCAGGCGCTCCTGCACGAGGACGGCGAGTTCGTCCGACGCCTCGGCGCGCAGCACTTCCAGGCTGGCGCGACGGGGGACGGACTCGGTCATCCCTCCAGCCTACGCGCGTGCGCGACGGGGTCGGCGCTCCACCTTCGCATCCTCGCTCATGTCCTCGAGCTCGCGGCCCTTGGTCTCCGGCACCTTGAAGAACACGAAGAAGAACGACAGCAGCGCGAAGAACGCGTAGAAGCCGTAGGCGAACGTAAGGCCGATCTCGGCGAATGCGGGGAACGTCGTCGAGATGAAGAAGTTCGCCACCCACTGCGCCGCGGCGGCCACGGCCAGGGCACCGGCACGGATCGAGTTCGGGAAGATCTCGCCCAGGAGCACCCACACCAGCGGGCCCCAGCTCGCACCGAAGAACACGACGAAGCCGTTGGCACAGATGAGGGCGACGGTGGCCCAGGGGTCGGGGAGAGTCGCGGTTCCGGAGGCGTCGAGCGTGCCGAACGAGAAGGCGAGCGCCATCAACCCGAGAGTCACCGTCATGCCGACCGAGCCGACGAGCAGCATGATCCGACGCCCGATGCGGTCGACGAGGAGGATCGCGACGATCGTGACGACGATGTTCGTGACGGAGGTGATGACGGAGGTGAGGAGGGCGCTGGACTCGTCGAAGCCCACCGACTGCCACAGCGTCGTGGAGTAGTAGAAGATGACGTTGATGCCGACGAACTGCTGGAACACCGACAGCAGGATGCCGACCCAGACGATGGGCAGCAGGCCCAGCGCGGGCCCGCGCAGGGACGCCTGGTCGGCGAGCGCCTTGTCCGTCTCGATCGTCTTCTCGATGTCGCGGACGCGGGCGCGCGGGTCCTCATCGGGGCCCAGCACGCGGGTCAGCACCTTGACGGCCTCGTCGGGCCGCCCCTCGGCCACGAGGTAACGCGGCGACTCAGGGATCCGCAGCGCGAGGATCCCGTACACCGCGGCGGGGATGACGGCCACGATGAACATCCACCGCCACGCGGCCAGGCCGAACAGGCTCGGCTCGTTGGCCCCGCCGGACAGGTTCGCGAAGAGCGCGTCGGAGAGCAGGGCGGCGAAGATGCCGAGCGTGATCGCGAGCTGCTGCAGCGAGCCGAGCCGGCCGCGCATCGCCGCGGGGGCGATCTCGGCGATATACGCCGGGGCGATCACCGACGCGATGCCGATGCCAATGCCGCCCACGATCCGCCAGAAGATCAGGTCCCACACGGCGAAGGCGAAGCCCGAGCCCAGCGAGGACACGAAGAACAGGATCGCGCCCAGCAGCATCACCCGGGGGCGGCCCCAGCGGTCCGCAAGACGGCCGCCCGCCCATGCGCCGAACGCGCATCCCAGGAGCGCGACCGCCACAGCGAAGCCCGTCAGCGTGGCGTTCAGCTCGAAGGTGTCCTCGATGGCGTCAACGGCGCCGTTGATCACCGAGCTGTCGAACCCGAACAGGAACCCGCCAACGGCGGCGGCGATCGCCAGTGCGACGGCCTTGTTGTGATCGGGGTGACGCTCCTGCGCCGGACCCGCTGCGGACTGCGTCATGGTTCCCCTCCAGTACCCGCGCCTCGCCCCGGAAGAGCGCCCCACCACGGTGTGCGCACCGACGTCGGCCTCGTTGACAATGTAACGATGAGCACCTCAGACGGCGCGGCGAGACGTCCACGACGACCTGCACGGCTCGATCAGCAACAGGCCGAGGAGCTGCCCGGCGGCATCGACCCGGCGGTCAGGTCCGAGGTCGCGCACACCACCGCGGGGGCCATCGTGCGGCACGGGCGCACCGGCGCCGACGACCCCGAGCTGGTCGAGCGGCTGGTCCGGCTCGTCGAGGCCGAGGGCCTGGACGTGGTGGCCGCGATGTGGGCCGACAGCCCGTCCGGCACGCTGCCCGGAGCGCTGTGGAGGCTGTACGTGCTGCGCGAGTGGGTCCGCCGCGACCCGCGCACCGTCGCCGAGCGGTACCGGCTGGGCCTGGCCGCCGCGCCGGTGCACGACGTCGTGGCGGGGGTGGCCAGCCCGCCCGGGCCCGACGAGGTGCGCGACGTGGCCGATGCGGTCCTCTCGGGGGTCTACACGGGCGACTTCGCGGTGGCCCTGGAGCGTGGCGCGGCGTTCTGCAGGGTCCTCGCCACCGGGGCGGCCTTCGACGCCGACTACCTGGAGACGAGCGACGACCGCGCCGCCCACCGCGTCACCCGCGGTGCGTCCTCGCTGGTCAGGACGGCGGAGGAGCTCGAGGAGGCTGCCGCCCTGTGGCGGGCCGACAAGCTCGACTGAACGTCACAGAGCCCCCAGGGGACGGGCGTATCATTTTTTCCGACGTCGGATCGCGGTAGCCCCGGGCTCCACACAATGCCGCTTCGAGCGGCCTTCGCGCCGACAGGCGCTCTGCGGTCCGGCGTCGCCCCCGCTTTCCCGTCCAGTCCCCCGACACATGCGTGCCAGACACACCAGGGTTGCGCGCCCCCCGCGCTTCTGCCCTAGCCTGTGCCCGACCTGCATCCCCCCCATCGGAGCCTGCCGTGCGCCTGCGCCTGACCCCGCGCGATACCTCGTTCTTCGACCTCTTGGCCGCCTCAGCAGCTCATCTCGTGACGGGCGCCAACCTGCTCGCCGAGCTGCTGGGCGCTGAACGCCCGGCCCGGAAGGCGATCGCCAAGCAGCTGGCCGAGGTGGAGCACCTGGCCGACGACGCGACGCACACGATCATGCGTCGCCTCAACCAGACGTTCGTCACCCCGTTCGACCGGGACGACATCTACGGCCTCGCCTCGGCGCTGGACGACTGCATGGACTTCATGGAGGAAGCCGCCGACCTCATCGTGCTCTACAAGCTCGAGGAGCTCCCGGCGCGCGTCTCGGACCAGGTCCAGGTGCTGCAGCGGGCCGCCGAGCTCACCGCAGACGCGATGCCCCGGCTCCGCTCGATGGAGGACCTCGCCGACTACTGGGTCGAGGTCAACCGCCTGGAGAACCAGGCCGACAAGACGCACCGCAAGCTGCTCGCGCAGCTGTTCGACGAGATCACCGACCCCATCCTGCTGATGAAGCTCAAGGAGGTCGTGGAGAAGCTCGAGGACGCCGCTGACGCGTTCGAGAAGGTGGCGAACACCGTCGAGACCATCGCCCTCAAGGAGTCCTGAGCTCCGGTGGAACTCGCACTTGTCATCCTTGTCGTCGCGCTCGCCCTCGGGTTCGACTACACGAACGGCTTCCACGACGCAGCCAACGCCATCGCGACCTCGGTCTCGACGCGCGCGCTGACGCCCCGGGCCGCGCTCATCATGGCCGCGGTCATGAACTTCGCCGGCGCCCTGCTCGGCACCGAGGTCGCGGAGACGATCGCCACCTCGATCGTCGACCTGCAGCACGCCTCGTCGCACACAGCGCTCGTGGTCGTGCTGTGCGCCCTCGTCGGCGCGATCACGTGGAACCTCATCACGTGGTGGTTCGGCCTGCCGTCGTCCTCCACGCACGCCCTCATCGGCGGCCTGGTCGGCGCCGGCCTCGCGGGCGGCCTGGGCATCTACGGCAGTGCGATCGTCGACAAGGTCGTCCTGCCGATGATCATCTCCCCGCTGGTCGGCTTCGGCCTCGCGTTCATCGTGATGGTCGGGCTGCTGTGGCTCATCCGCAACGCCGCGCCGTCGCGCACCACGCGCCGGTTCCGCCTCGCGCAGACCGCCTCGGCGGCCGCTATGGCCCTGGGCCACGGCCTGCAGGACGCGCAGAAGACGATGGGCGTGATCTTCCTCGCGCTGCTCACCGTGGGCTGGGCGAGCCCCGGCGAGATCCCCCTGTGGGTCAAGCTCGCGGCGGCCGCCGCGATCTCGGCGGGGACGTACGCCGGCGGGTGGCGCATCATGCGCACGCTGGGACGCAAGATCATCGAGCTGGACCCCGCACGCGGCTTCGTCGCCGAGTCGGTGTCGGCAGTGGTGCTCTACGTCAACGCGTTCGTGCTGCACGCGCCCGTCTCGACCACGCACACGATCACCTCGGCGATCATGGGCGTCGGCGCCACCAAGCGGCTGTCCGCGGTGCGCTGGGGCGTCGCGAAGAACATCGGCCTCGCGTGGATCCTCACCATCCCGGCGGCGGCGCTCGTCGCGGCAGTCTTCTTCTGGATGCTGAACCCGCTGCTCTCCTGAGCGAGACCAGCACGTCGAACGCCCACCTGCCCGCGAGCCGTCAACTGGTCGCGGGCAGGTGTCGTTCTGCCGCGACGACGCGCGGACCCTTCTCGGTGAGCGCGACATGCGCGATGAGCGCCTCGCCCGGCGCCAGGAACGGGTCTGCGGTGGGAAGCGAGTCGGCGACCTTGCGGCGGGCATGGGCGCCCAGCACGTCGAGCACGGTGGGCAGCACCGGCCGGTGGGTGCACAGGACGGCGTCCGAGCGGCCCGTCAGCAGATCCTCGACCTCTGACGCGACCTGTCCCGGCGAGCTCTGGTGCGAGGCCTCCGTCAGCCGCTCGGAGACGACGGCCGCGCCGGACGTCGCGTCCAGGTACGGCGCGACGGTGTGCTCGCAGCGGGCCCAACGGCTCGTGACGACATGCGTGACGCCGAAGGCGGAGAGCACCGGCACCAGCGCCCGGGCCTGGCGCCGGCCCAGCGGGGTGAGCGGCCGGTCCGCCTCGTCACCGTCCCACGCGGCCCGGCTGAGCGCTTTGCCGTGCCGGGCGACGACGACGGCGCGGGTGTCGAGCCACCCGCGCTCGAACGCGTCTATCAACTCGGCGAGCGGCTTCTGGTCGTCGGGCCGCGTGAGCTTGCGTTGCGCGGTCGCCACGTCCATCCAACGCACCGCGTCGATCTCGCTGGTGGACGCGCGCGGCACGGGCGGCCGGGCCAGCAGGGCAGGGGCGTCGGGCCGGCCCGCCACCTGGGCGGCCCAGTAGTGCGCGTGCTTGCGCCGCCCATCAGCCAGCGCGTACCGCACCGTCGGCAAGCGCATGCCCAGCACCACGTCGTACCCGGTCTCCTCCGCCACCTCGCGGATGGCCGCGGCGGCCAACGACTCACCCGGCTCGAGCTTGCCCTTGGGCCACGACCAGTCCTTGTACCGGGGCCGGTGCACCAGGGCCACCTGCAACGAGCCCTGCCGCACGCGCCACACAAGCGCGCCGGCTGCCTGGACGGTGGGCTGGCGTGCAGGGCTCACCGGGCGGCGCCGTGGCGCCGCTGACGGCGGATGAGCGAGGCTTGCAAGTCGCGCAGCGGCGTCCCGTCGGGCGCTGTGGCGTGGCGCGTCCAGGACCCGTCGGCGGCCAGGTGCCAACTGGAGGTGCCCGGGTCCACCGACTCGTCGATCAACCCCACCAGCTCGGCCGTCTCCTCCGGGTCGGTGATGCGCACCAGCGCCTCCACGCGGCGGTCGAGGTTGCGGTGCATCAGGTCGGCGGAGCCGATGAACACCTCGGGTCCCGCCTCGACAGGCTGCCCGGCGCCGGTCGGCACACCACCGCTCGCCGCGAACGCGAAGATCCGCGAGTGCTCGAGGAAGCGGCCCAGGATCGAGCGCACCCGGATGGTGTCGCTGAGCCCGGGAACGCCGGGACGTAGCGCGCAGATGCCGCGCACCACCAGGTCCACGGGGACCCCGGCCTGCGAGGCCCGGTACAGCGCGTCGATCACCGCCTCGTCGACCATCGAGTTGACCTTGATCTTGATCCACGCCGGGCGGCCCTCGCGCGCGGCCTGCGCCTCGCGCTCGATGCGCTCGATCAGCCCGGTGCGCACCGACCGCGGCGCCACGAGCAGCCGGTGGAACCGGGACTTCGGCGCGTAGCCGGAGAGCTGGTTGAACAGCCGGGTCAGGTCCTGGCCGACATCCGGGTCGCAGGTCAGCAGGCCCAGGTCGGTGTAAATGCGGGCCGTCTTGGGGTTGTAGTTGCCCGTGCCGATGTGGCAGTAGCGGCGCAGCCCGTCAGCCTCCTGCCGGACGACCAGGGACAGCTTGCAGTGCGTTTTGAGGCCCACGATCCCGTAGACCACGTGCACGCCCGCCTGCTCGAGCTTGCGCGCCCACGAGATGTTGGCCTGCTCGTCGAAGCGGGCCTTGATCTCCACCAGGGCGAGCACCTGCTTGCCGGCCTCGGCCGCGTCGATCAGGGCGTCCACGATCGGGGAGTCTCCGGACGTGCGGTACAGGGTCTGCTTGATGGCCAGCACCTGTGGGTCCGCCGCCGCCTGCTGCAAGAACGTCTGCACGGAGGTCGAGAACGAGTCGTACGGGTGGTGCAGCAGGATGTCCCGATCGCGGATGGCCGCGAACACGTCGGTGGGCGTCGCGCTCTCCACCTCCGCGAGGTGGCGGTGCGTCGACGGCACGAAGTGCGGGTACTGCAGGTCCGGCCGGTCCAGGTCCGCGATGAGGTTCAGGCCGGTGTGGTCCAGCGGCGCGGGGACCTGGTAGACCTCCTCCTCGACCACCCCGAGCTCGCGGACCAGCAGCTGGCGGATGCGCGGGCTGATGCCGTCCGCGAGCTCCAGGCGCACCGGCGGTCCGAACCGCCGGCGCAGCAGCTCCTTCTCCATCGCCTGCAGCAGGTTCTCCGCGTCGTCCTCCTCGACCTCCACGTCCTCGTTGCGGGTCACCCGGAACGTGTGGTGCTCCACGATGTCCATGCCCGGGAAGAGCTGGTCGAGGTGCTGGGAGATGACGTCCTCCACCGGCACGAACGACGTCGGCCCGGTCTCCAGGGTCCCGGCCTGCGTGCTCGGGGCGCTCGGGCGGCCGCGCGCGTCGACGGCGATGTACCGCGGCAGCAGCGGCGGCACCTTGACCCGCGCGAAGTGCTCCTTGCCGGTGGCCGGGTTCGTCACCACCACCGCCAGGTTCAGTGACAGCCCGGAGATGTACGGGAACGGGTGCGCCGGGTCCACCGCCAGCGGGGTCAGCACCGGGAAGATCTGCCGCCGGAAGAACTTGCGGAGCCGCTCCTGCTCGCCGTCGCCCAGGTCGTCCCACCGCACGATGGTGATGCCCTCGGCGGCGAGCGCGGGCTGCACCTCGTCGGCGAAGACGCGGGCGTGCCGTGCCACCAGCTCGTGCGCGCGCACACTGATCGCCTCGAGCACCTGCCGCGGGCTCAGACCCGAGGCGGCCGTCACCGCCAGCCCCGTCGCGATGCGCCGCTTCAACCCGGCGACGCGCACCATGAAGAACTCGTCCAAGTTCGAGGCGAAGATCGCCAGGTAGCGCACCCGCTCCAGCAGCGGCTGGCTCGGATCCTCGGCGAGCTCCAGCACGCGCTGGTTGAACGCCAGCCAGCTCAGCTCGCGGTCCAGGAACCGGCCCTCGGGAAGCGGCGTGTCCGCGCTGAGGGGGCGTTGGCCCGACTCGTCCTCGGCGATGTGCTCGGCGATGTGCGCGGCCAGCTCGGGCGGCAGCGCCCGCGGCTGGGCCGGGGCGCCCGCGTCCTCCGCGAGGCCCTCCTCCGGCTCCGGTGACGCGTGAACGGCAGACGGTCCTTCCGGGGCCACCAGGGCGACCGCCTCGGCGCGGGGCGTGCGCGAGTCGCGGGCAGCGCTCCGGTCGGGCGTCGGTGCTGTGTCGTCGCTCATACGTTCATCGTGTCACTGGTCGCGTGCTGGCGGCAGGCGTCCCGTACATCACGTCCACGGCCGAGCGTGTGAAGCCGGCCCGCGTGTAGGTGCGGATCGCGGGCTCGTTGTCGCCCTCGGTGTAGAGCACCACGGCGTCCAGCCCGCGCTCGCGCAGCGCCTCCACCGCCAGCCGCGTCAACGCCCCGCCGAGGCCGAGGCCCTGGGCGTCCGGGTCGATGCCGAGGGCGTAGACCTCGCCGACCCCCGGCTCCGCGACCTTCGTCCACATCGAGCCCAGCAGGTGGCCGTCGCGCTCCGCGAGCCAGAACCCCTTGGGGTCGAACCACGGCTCCGACTCGCGGGCCAGCACATCCGCGCGCGTCAGGCGGCCCTGCTCCGGGTGACTGGCGAAGGCGCGGGCGTTGAGCGCCACCCACGCGTCCTCGTCCTGGCCCGGGACGAACGTGCGGACGGTGACCCCGTCGGGCAGCGACCGCCGTCCCGCGCCGGCCGCGCTGGGCCGCTCGTCCTCGGCGCCCAGTTCGAGGCGCATCTGCCACAGCTCGCGCACCGGCGTCATCCCCGCGGCCCGCGCGAGGGCCTGGGCCGACGGCAGGTCCCCATGCGCCCAGACGCGCAGTCCTCCGGCAGGCTCGGCCAGGGTCTGCGCACGGGCCAGCACGTCACGCCCGATGCCCCGGCGGCGGGCCGCGGGATCGACCACCAACTCGGCTGACGCGGCGCCCGGCGCGCCCAGGTCGAGCTGCGCATAGCCGACCAGGGCGCCGTCCGGCTCCTCGGCGGGCCCGCCCGGCCGCTCGACGAGCAGGTGCGCGACGGGGGCGGCCGCGTCGGTGAGCCACAGCAGCGGCTGCTCGGACAGCGGGGCCACGCCGTCGGCGTCCTGGGCCCGGGCCGCCAGCGCCCGCACGGCCTGGGCCGCCGAGCCTTCAAGGGCGCCCTGGACGGCGCGGATGTCCACCATCGAGCCATCTCATCACACCTCCTGGCGCCGGCCACGCGCCTGGGCCGTGGCCCCCGGAGAGAGGAACGGTGGGGGAGCGTGACAGGGCCCGTGCCACGGTGAAGCTCCCCGGGGGTGGGGCTCCACCATGCGCACGGGCCCTGTCACAGTGAGCGCCTCGCTGCCGCGGGCGCTCCGTCAGGCGGCGGTCAGCTCGCGGTGCAGCCGACAGCCACGTTGCCCGTGGGCGCCGGGCCCGATCCGATGAACCCGTACGTCGCTGTCGCGTTCGGGTTGAGCAGGCCGTTCCACGCGGCGTTGCCCACTGTGGTGACGCCGCCCGAGGCAGTGGCCACACCGTTCCACGCCTGCGCCACGCTCGTGCCCGAGGGCAGCGTGAACGACGTGGACCAGCCGCTCAGCAGCGTGGACCCGGCCTTCACCGTGACGGCGCCCTGGAACCCGCCGGGCCACGCGTTCTGCACGGCGAACGTCGCGGTGCAGGTCTTCCCGTTCGGCGGCGGGCTCGTGGGCGGCGCGGTGGTGGGGGGCGGAGTCGTGGGCGGTGGCGTGGTGGGCGGGGGCGTCGTCGGCGGGGGCGTGGTGGGCGGCGGGGTGGTGGGCGTGGATCCGTAGACGGTGGCCCGCTTCGAGGTGGCCGCGATGCCGTTGGCGCCGTTGAAGAGCCGCTGGCCCCAGGTGCTCAGCTGGTTCGGGTTGAAGCCCGTGACGAGGTCCAGGTACTCGACGCCGCCGCCGTTGCCCGACCACGACCAGCCGTAGTACCCGATGCCGAGGCGCTGCGTCTCGGACATGATCGTGTCCTCGTCGACGTCCCCGTCGGAGTGGTTGTTGCCGAACTCGCCGACCACGATGGGCAGCTTCGCGTCGGTGAACGCCTTGAGGTACGAGGTGATGGTCGAGGCCTGGCCGTACACGCCGTACATGTGCACCGAGAACAGCGTGTTCGCGTCGGGGTCGGCGGCGAAGACCGTCGCGGCGTTGTCCCGCATGAGCCCGCGCCAGTCCTGGCCCCAGTTCGGGGCGTCGACCACGATGTTGTGCTTGAACCCAGCAGTGCGCAGACGCTTGATCGCGGCGGAGGTGTCGGCGGCCCAGCGGGCGCTCACGGCCTCGGTGTTGCCGTAGGGCTCGTTGCCGATGTTGAGCTGGATGTAGTCCTCTTGGCCCTCGATGGCCGACTTGATGCCGACCCAGTAGTCGACGGCCTTGTCGAGCGTGATGGCGCCGGCCTGCTCGCCGTAGCCGGTGGTGTCATGCACCTCGAGCATGCAGATGACCTTGTTGGCCTTGCAGAGGCTGACGATGTTGGCGACGTCTGCTGTGTCGTTCTTGGTCCAGCGGTCGCCGCTCGACAGGACGACGCGCACCGCGTTGGCGCCCTTGGCCGCGATGTTCGCGATGGACGACGTCTGGCTGGTGTACCAGGTGTGGGCGTGGCTCGCGCCGCGGGCCACGAAGGGCGTGCCGTTGCGCTCGACGAGCCTGCCGTTCTCGATGTGCAGGCCGACGGGGGTCGCGGCGTTCGCCACGGTGATCCCTCCCACGGCCAGCGTCGCCGCAGCCGCGAAGGCTCCGGCTAACGCGGTGAGTCGCATTCTCATGGCGTCCTCGTTCCGAGTGCCGCGCGAGGGGGCCGGCGGTCCACGTCCTCGAGGGGCGGCTCTTCATCGAGGCGCGGTGGGGTGTCACCGTCGGCAGCCCCCGGGGCCGCGATGCTCCGGGGACTTTCTTCGGCCACAGAAGTATCAGACGAATCGGGCGTCCCCCACGGCGCGAAACGCTTCACCCTGACGACGCGTGCGGCTACCGGGTCCGCTCCGCGAGCTGGAAGCCGCCCTGGTCATGCACCAGCCGGTAGTCGACGCCCGGGTGGAGCTGCTCGGCGTACAGCGCGGCATCCTCGGGCGCCGGGTTCCACCCCCCGCCCTGCTCGTCGATCAGCAGGTAGTCCGGCGCCGGGTTGCCCGCGGCCCCCACGAAGTACACGCTGCGCTCGTCCACCAGGTAGGACATCAGGCCGACGTCCGTCTCCACGACCACGTCGTCCGGCACCTGCTCGAGCACTGCCGCCGCCTCGGCCGCGCGCGGGGACGCCTGGTAGAACTCCGCGTGCGTGAGCTGGTGGAGCGCGAGCTGCGGCGCCAGCATCACCGCGACGGTCGCCGCCACGGGCACCGCCATCACGCTGTACCTGCGCAGCCAACGCCGCGGCGAGACCCGGGAGCCCCGGATGCCGTCGAGCAGCGCCACGAACGCGATCGGCATCAGCACGGCGCTGTAATGCCACGTGTGCGTCCAGTACCCCTCGTTGTCCGCGAGGAACCGCCACGCGATCGTGGGCGCCGCCACCAGCAGGATCGGGGAGCGCAGCCCGATCAGCCCGGTCACCGCCACCAGCATCAGCAGGGTCGCGATCTTGTCCTTGTCGTCCACGAGTGCCACGGCGGCCAGCCACGGCTGCGCGGTGAACGCCCCCACGTCGATCTTGCTGCCGTAGTCCCACTGGTCGCGGGTGCTCAGCGCCGGGATCAGCACATACGTGGTCAGGGCGAACCACCCCGCCCCCCACGCCACCAGCGCCAGCCCGATGCCGCGCCGGCTGCGCCACGCCAGCACCGCGCCCAGCACCGCCACCGTCAGGCCCAGATCCTCCTTCACCAGCACCAGCGGCGCCGCCCACAGCGCGCACGCCACCCACCTGCGGCGCAGCAAGGCCACGAGCGAGAGCGCCAGCAGCGGCATCGCGAAGGCGATCTCGTGGAACTGCACCGACATCGCGCCCACCACGCCGAAGCTCACCGCGTAGGCGCCGCCGACGGCGACCCCGGCGGCGGGCTCCAGGCGGCGGGCGGCCTCCCGCGCGATGACCAGCACCGACGCCGCGAGCAGCAGGGCCTGCACCACCAGCAGCGTCACGGCGCTGGGGAACAGCGCGTACACCGGGCCCAGCACCGCCAGCAGCGGATGGAAGTGGTCGCCCAGCAGGTTGAAGCCCTCGCCCTTGATCGTGACGATCGGCGCCTCCAGCTGGGCGTACTGCCGGGCGAGCTGCGTGAAGATGCCCAGGTCCCACGACAGCGACACGTAACGCTGCCACTGCGAGAGCGCGAACCCCAGGTACAGCGCCCCGGCCAGGGCCGCCACAACCCACGGCCCGCGGGCGCCCCGGCTCCGGGACGGCTGGCTGTCGCCAGCGGCGTCCCGGAGCGGGAGGGCCTCGCTCGCTGCGTCAGAGGACTGCAGCACCGCCATCGTCAGGCCTCAGGCGTCTTCACGTTCAGCCCCGCCGTGATGAGGTCCATCACCGACGCGTCCGCCAGCGTCGTCGCATCGCCCACCTGCCGGTGCTCGGCCACGTCCCGCAGCAGGCGGCGCATGATCTTGCCCGAGCGGGTCTTCGGCAGCTCCGGGACCACGAGGATGGTGCGCGGCTTGGCGATGGGCCCGATCTCCTTGGCGACGTGCGCCCGCAGCTCGGCGGCGACCTCCTCGGCGTCCCGGTCCGTCGCCGCGTCGCCCCGCAGGATCACGAACGCCACCACCGCCTGGCCCGTCGTGTCGTCGGCCGCGCCCACCACAGCCGCCTCCGCCACGGTGGGGTGCGAGACCAGCGCCGACTCGATCTCCGTGGTGGAGAGGCGGTGGCCCGACACGTTCATCACGTCGTCCACCCGGCCCAGCAGCCAGATGTCGCCGTCCTCGTCCTTCTTGGCGCCGTCACCCGCGAAGTACACGCCGGGGAACCGCGACCAGTACGTGTCCTTGAACCGCTCCGGGTCGCCCCAGATGCCGCGCAGCATGGCCGGCCACGGCTCGGTGAGCACCAGGTAGCCGCCCGATCCGTTCGGCACCGGATGCGCGTCGTCGTCGAAGACGTCCGCGGAGATGCCCGGCAGCGGGACCTGCGCCGAACCCGGCTTCGTGGTGGTGCAGCCGGGCAGCGGCGAGATCATGATCGCGCCCGTCTCCGTCTGCCACCACGTGTCGACGATGGGAGTGCGGTCGCCGCCGATGACCCGGCGGTACCACATCCACGCCTCCGGGTTGATGGGCTCGCCCACCGACCCCAGCACCCGCAGCGACGACAGGTCGCGCGTCGCAGGGATGGCGTCCCCCCACTTCATGCACGTGCGGATCGCCGTGGGCGCCGTGTACAGGATCGACACCTTGTACTTCTCGACGATGTCCCACCAACGGCCCCGGTCCGGGGTGTCCGGCGTGCCCTCGTAGATCACCTGCGTGGCGCCGTTCACCAGCGGCCCGTACACCACGTACGTGTGCCCGGTGACCCAGCCGATGTCGGCGGTGCACCAGTACACATCCGACTCGGCCTTGAGGTCGAAGACGTTCAGATGCGTGTACGCCGCCTGCGTCAGGTACCCGCCGGTGGTGTGGA
>JAEWEI010000273.1 GCA_023389545.1 Actinomycetes bacterium
CACCTCGACCGCGTCCCCCTGCAGGGCGCCCCGGCCCCGACCGTCCGTTGGCACTGGGACGTGGTGGCCGGCTGCGCGGTGCTGACCGTGCTCGTGGCGCTCGGCGCCGTCGCAGGCTGAGCGAGCCGACTGCGACGGCCTGCGCAGGCCCGTCATCAGAGCCCCGGCTCCGCGGCCGCCGCGGATGACCGCGCGGTGCGGGCCGCGGCCCGGTCCATCTTGCGCTGGGACGGGATGCGCTTCTGCCGCGGGTCGAACGCGTCCCGCATGCCATCGCCGATGAAGTTCACCGTCAGCGCGATCGTGACGATCAGCAGGCCCGGCCACCAGAACAGCCACGGCCGCGTGGCGAACGCCTCCTGGTACTGGTTGATGAGCTGGCCCAGAGACACGTTGGGGTAGCGGATGCCCATCCCCACGAAGCTGAGCGCCGTCTCCAACAGGATCGCCGAGCTCATCAGCAGGGTCTGGTTGACGATGATCACGCCGATCGAGTTCGGCAGCATGTGCTTGAAGATGATCCGCCGGTCGCTGGCCCCGGCCACCCGGGCCGCGTCGACGAACTCCCGCTCGCGAAGCGACAGGAACTCGCCGCGCACCAACCGGGCCAACGTGGTCCACGACGCCAGGCCGAGGAAGATCGCCAGCAGGTACGCGCCGCCCGCGCCCGCGGCGAGGCTGCCCAGGATCGCGCCGAGCACGAGCACGGGGATGGTGATGACCAGGTCCGTGAACCGCATCAGCCAGCTGTCCAACGCGCCACGGTAGAACCCCGCCAGGGCGCCGACCAGGATGCCCACCATCGAGGCCACGAGCCCCACGATGACCATCACGGTGAGCGACGTCTGCGTGCCGCGCATGACGCGTGCGAACACGTCGCGGCCGGCCTCGTCCTGCCCGAACGGGTGCTCCCCGATCGCCAGGCCGCTGCCGCCCAGCCATGTGGGCAGGCTCATCGTCGGCGCGCCGCCCGGGTTGGTCAGCGTGCCCGTCGCGTTGGGCGAGAACTTCCACCAGCCGGGGATCGGGCCCACGCCGATCGACGTGAAGGCCAGCAGGACGATGCCGATGAGCACGACCATCGCGGCGACGGCCGCGCGGTGGCGGAAGAACCGTCGCAGCACGATCTGGTTCTGCGAGAGCCCTTCGACCTCTTTGAGCTCGATGGCGTTCTCGACGGCCTCCTCCGGGGGCAGCTCGTCGAGGGCGCCGTGCGGGGAGGGGGTCGATGACGTGCTCATGCGTTCACCCGGATTCGAGGGTCGAGTGCGGCATAGATGAGGTCGGCGAGGATGTTCGCGAGAACCGCGAGCCCTGCCGTGATCACGAGGTAGGCCATGATCGGCTCGATCTCCGCGTTGTGCAGCGACTTGATGAAGAGCTGGCCCATGCCGGGCCGGCCGAAGACCTGCTCGGTGATGATGGCCCCGCCGAACAGCGCGACGACGTCCAGCGGGACGATGGTGGCCAGGGGGATCATCGAGTTGCGGAACCCGTGGCGCATCACCACCGTCCGCTCGGAGAGGCCCTTCGCCCGCGCCGTGCGGATGTAGTCCTGGCCCATCACCTCGAGCATGCTCGCGCGGGAGAACCGCGTGTAGCCGGCGAAGCTGATCAGCAGCAGGGCCAGCGTGGGCAGCAGCAGGTGGGTGTACGTGTCGAGCGTGCGCACCCAGAAGTCACCGCCCAGGTTCGGGGTCCGGTCGCCGACGGTGGCGATGGGGCGGCCGTTGATCGCCGGGGCCCGGAAGTACTTGGGCCACACCTGCATGACCTGGTCGATGAACACCATCGCCGAGACGGCGAGCGCGGTCAGCGCCGCGGTGCGCGAGGACTGCCCGTGGTCTGGGCCGCCCCACAGCCGCCCGATCAGCCAGCCCGAGCCGATGGCGACGACGGCCAGCACGAGGATCAGCGGCCAGTTCATCGACACGTACGCGAAGAGGTACTGCAGCGGCGTGTACAGCACGATGCCGAGCACCACGACCGACAGCGCGGAGCCGAGCGAGCGGCGGTTGCGCAGGCCTGTGGAGAGCATCGTGATGCCGAGGGCGATGCCCGAGCCGACCACCGCGATGAGGACGGGGCCCAGGTGGGGGGTGCTCCACCAGCCGCTGAGCGACAGGTACGCGAGCACGGCTGTGGTGGCGACCGCGCCGATGGCGAAGCCGATGACCCTCCGGCGGGCGTCACCCCCGACAGCCAAGGAGGCCACGACCCCCAGGACCACGCCGGCGCCGATCATCGCCGGCCACGACTGCGAGGCGTCGGCGAGGAAGTCGTTGAACCCGATGGCGCCCCACTGCTTGAGCAGCACAGCGACCCAGAACGCGGGCAGCGAGTACAGCACGAACGAGACGAAGGTGATCAGGTAGTCGAACGACGTGTACTGGCGCAGGGCGCTCACGATGCCGACAGCCACCCCGAACAGAATGGCGAGCACGGTGGCGGCGCTGACGAGCTGGAGGGTCGAGACCACAGCCCCGCCGAGCTTGTCGCCCACCGCCTGGCCGCTCACCCAGGCGGTGCCCAGGTCGCCCGTGAGGAAGTTCCCCAGCCACTTGACGTACCGGATCACCACGGGCGTGTCCAGGTCGAGGAGCACCCGCCGCGCGGCGATGAGTTGCTCCTTATTGGGCGACGTGCTCTCAAGCAGGTCGTCGAGCGGCCGGATGGAGACCGACACCATCAGGTACATCAGGAAGCTCGACGCCAGCAGGGTGGCAAGCCCCTGCAGGATTCGTCGCGATATGAAGGTGAACATCGAAAGCGATACCTCGCAGTGACAGCGGAATCCCCCGTGGCCGCGCCAGCGTACGCGCTCCTGGGCCGCGACTCGAAATGCGCGACCCGCTGCCGGGGGCCCGCCCCGGCCGTCAGAACGGGGGCGGGGAAGAAAAGGACACGACCGTGACGCCGACCGCTGGGGCATGAAACCACGACGCGCGCCGGAACTCGGGGTTCGGGCGCGCTCGCGTGGTGCCCAGACCGCTGTCAGGCCTGGTCAGGCGTCTAGCCGATCGGAATCGGTCAGTTGGTGGCGGAAGGCTCGTCGCCCGCCGTCGCGCCCGTGGCCTCCCAGTTCCAGAATC
>JAEWEI010000310.1 GCA_023389545.1 Actinomycetes bacterium
CAGCCGCCGTGGTGACGCCCATCGGCCGGCTGGGCGGGCAGGGCTTCGACCTCACCGTCGGAGACGGCTCCGCAGGCCCGGTGACGTCGCGCGTGCGCAGCGAGCTCATGGACATCCAGTACGGCCGTGCCGCGGACCGGCACGGCTGGCTGCACCGCCTGCTCTGAGCACGGCGGAACTCGGCGCTCCGGGACGGGCCACGGCATCGCGCTGTGGCCCGTCCGGTGCGTCCGTCTGGTGCGTCCGTCTGGTGCGCCAGGCGAGACCGCCGCGTGTCGGGCCCGCCCAGCGGACGGGTGTGGCAAGATGGCGCGCGTGACACCTCACACGTCGTACCGCCTCATCATCGCGTAGCGCGTCTGCCCACCCGCAGACGCGCCAACCTCCCGCACCCTCGGGGGGTTTTTTTGTTGCCGCGCACCATCCCGCGCGCGGCCGCGACGCACCATCCTGGAGTGACGCACCGTCCCGGGACTGGCGCGCGGCCCTGAGAGCCAGGGGCCGCGGCATGCCGCCACCCGCCACTCACCTGGAGAGAGACCACCGTGAGCAGCAGCACCACCGGCCCCGGCCTCCCGTTCCACGTCTACGACACGACGCTGCGCGACGGCGCCCAGCAAGAGGGCATGAACCTGTCCGTCGCCGATAAGCTGGCCATCGCGCCGCTGCTCGACGAGCTCGGGGTCGGCTTCATCGAGGGCGGTTGGCCCGGCGCCATCCCCAAGGACACCGAGTTCTTCGCCCGCGCGGCCAAGGAGCTCACCCTGCGCAACGCGGTGCTCGCCGCATTCGGCTCCACGCGCAAGGCGGGCGCCGAGGCGTGGCAGGACCCGCAGGTGCGCGCCCTCCTCGACTCCGAGGCGCCGGTGGTCACGCTCGTCGCGAAGAGCGACCTGCGCCACGCCGAGCGCGCGCTGCGGACCACCGGCGCGGAGAACCTCGCGATGATCACGGACACCGTCGCGTTCCTGGCGCGCGAGGGCCGGCGCGTGGTGATCGACGCCGAGCACTTCTTCGACGGGTACCGCGACGACCCGGCGTACTCGCTGGCCGCCGTGCTGGCCGCCTTCGAGGCCGGGGCGGAGGTCGTCGCCCTGTGTGACACCAACGGCGGCATGCTCCCCGACTGGGTCGGGCAGATCGTCGGCGAGGTCCGCGCGGCAGTCGGACCGCACGCGATCCTGGGCGTCCACGCGCACAACGACTCCGGCTGCGCCGTGGCCAACTCGCTGGCCGCCGTGGCCGCCGGGTGCACGCACGTGCAGGGCACCGTCAACGGCTACGGGGAGCGCACCGGCAACGCCGACCTGCTTGCCGTCGTCGCGAACCTCGAGCTCAAGGGCGGGCGCGATCTGCTCGCCACCGACGGGGAGTCGGGCGGCCTGCGGGAGATGACGCGCATCGCGCACGCCATCAGCGAGATCACCAACATCGCGCCCTTCGCGCGGCAGCCGTACGTGGGCGCCAGCGCGTTCGCGCACAAGGCCGGGATCCACGCCAGCGCGATCAAGGTCGACCCCGACCTGTACCAGCACATCGACCCCGTGGCCGTCGGCAACGACATGCGGATGCTCATCTCCGACATGGCCGGGCGCGCGACCATCGAGCTCAAGGGACGCGAGCTGGGCTTCGACCTCACCGGCCAGGGCGAGCTGCTCACCCGCGTGACCAACCGGGTCAAGGACGCCGAGGCGAACGGCTACACGTTCGACGCCGCCGACGCGTCGTTCGAGCTGCTGCTCGTCGAGGAGATCGACGGCGCCCGCCCCGGCTACTTCACCGTCGAGAGCTGGCGCGCCATCGTGGAGCGCGCGGGCAGCCGCGGGGTCCCGGCGACCGCCGAGGCGACCGTCAAGCTGCACGCGGGAGGCGAGCGCCACGTCTGCACAGGCGAGGGGAACGGTCCGGTCAACGCGCTCGACCACGCGCTGCGCCAGGCGCTGGTGCGGGTCTACCCGGAGCTCGAGGCGTTCCAGCTCATCGACTTCAAGGTGCGCATCCTCGACGCGATGCACGGCACGGACGCGGTGACCCGCGTGCTGATCGAGACCACAGACGGCCAGACGTCATGGAGCACCGTGGGCGTGGGCCCGAACATCATCGAGGCGTCATGGGAGGCGCTCACGGACTCCGCGATCTGGGGTCTGCGGCACCACGGGGTCGCCCCGCGCTGAGTGGCTCGGCTCGACCGGTCCCGCCGGGCGTCCTAGGGTCGAAACAGCCCTTCGAGGCAGGGAGCCCACGGTGTCCGCGAACGTCCCTGAGCCACCCGCAGCAGTCGCCGGCGACGCCACGACGGGCGGTCGACGGCGCGGTCCGCGCCGGTGGTGGGGCGCCGCCGCCATCGTGGTGCTGCTGGCAGGCGTGCTGCTCATCCGGTTGGGGGGCAACGGCGGCGGCAGCGCCCTGCCGAGCGTCGTGGACACGGGGGCCGGGCTGCTGACGCCGGGGCCCTCGCCGGTGGCGGGCGCCCCAGCCTTCGACGCGGCGAGCCTGGACTCGCTCTTCGTCGCCCCGGCCACGCTCGAGGACGTCGTGCCCGCCGCCGAGGACGGCGTCGAGGAGGTCGGCCCGGTTGGGGGGATGTGGGGGCTGGCCGAGGGGGAGTCGGTGGCGCCCGCGTCGTGTGCCGCCGCCGCAACGGTCGTCGAGGCGCCGCCCGTGGCCTTCGACGAGCGCTCCTGGGGCAATGACCGCGTCGTGTTCGAGCAGCAGGCGACGCTGCTAGAGAGCACCGCCACCGCCGAGCAGGCGTTCCGCACACTCGTGACGGTGGTCGACGCGTGCCCGGAGTACCTGCTGCTGGGGCCCGCCGGCGAGAGCAGTGTGGTCGCCTCCCCGGCGATCGAGGACCAGGGGTTCTTCCCGTCGCTTGCCCAGGCCGTCGACTTCGCGGCGCCCGGCGCCGCCCCGCAGGCCCAGTTCCACGGGCACCTGCTGGTCGGCAACGTCATCGTCACCTGGACGGCGAGCGTGGACGCGGGCGGCGACGCGGCCAAGGCGCGGCAGCAGCTCGGAACCGAGGCCGAGCTCGACGCGATGATGCAGGCGCAGGTGCGCTCCGCCGCCTCCGCGCTGCCATGAGCCCGTACCTGAGCCATGCGCCCATGTGCGGACCTTAGGCTGTGGGCGTGCATGGTGAGTACAAGGTTCCCGGTGGCAAGCTCGTGGCGGTCGACGTCGAGGTGGACGGAGGGACCCTGAGCAGGGCCACCGTCAGCGGCGACTTCTTCCTCGAGCCCGACGAGGCGCTGGGCGTGATCGAGCGGGCGCTCGTCGGACAGGCCGACACGACGCGCGCGTCGGAACTGGCCGCGAGCATCGACGCGGCCCTCGCGGCCGCCGAGTCCGACGGCGAGCTGCCCGGCGGCGCGACCATGGTCGGCTTCGACGCCGAGGCGGTGGCGATCGCCGTCCGGCGTGCGCTCGGCCACGCGACCGGCTGGCACGACCACTCCTTCGACCTGATCCACGAGGCGCCGCAGACGGCCGCGTTCAACGCGGCGCTCGACCAGGTGCTCACCGAGGAGCTCGCCTCGGGGCAGCGCGGCCCGACGCTGCGGTTCTGGGAGTGGGTGGAGCCCGCCGTGGTGATCGGCTCGTTCCAGTCGCTGCGCAACGAGGTGGACCCCGAGGGCGCCGCGCGCCACGGCGTGACTGTGGTCCGGCGCATCTCGGGCGGCGGGGCGATGTTCATGGAGGCGGGGAACTGCATCACGTTCTCGCTCGTGGTGCCCGCCTCGCTCGTGGACGGCATGACCTTCGAGCAGTCGTACGCGTTCCTCAATGACTGGGTGCTGGGCGCGCTGGCCGACGTCGGTGTGAAGGCGACGATCTCGGGCCTCAACGACATCGCGTCGCCCGCCGGCAAGCTGGCCGGCTCGGCGCAGAAGCGCCTGGCCGGCGGGGCCGTGCTGCACCACGTGACGATGGCCTACGACATCGACGCGGACAAGATGCTCCAGGTGCTGCGCATCGGCCGCGAGAAGCTCTCCGACAAGGGCACGACCAGCGCGAACAAGCGGGTGGACCCCGTCCGCTCGCAGACCGGTATGCCGCGTGAGCAGGTCATCGAGGCGTTCAAGCAGTCGTTCCGCGCCCGGTACCGCACGGTGGAGTCCGCCCTGACCACCCGCGAGCTCGACCGCGCGCGCGAGCTGGTCGACACGAAGTTCGCGGACCCGCAGTGGACGGCCCGCGTCCCCTGACCTGCGGGCGACGGCCGATCAGAGGCGCGAACGGCCCCGGGCGCCTAGCGTGGCGGTGTGAGCCGTGACGCGGGGGGCGCCGGTCTGACGGGCCCAGAGCCGCCCGGCGGGACCGCGGCGCGACGCGCCCCGACGCCGCGCCACTCATCGACTCCGGCGCGCCGGCGGTCGCCGTGGTGGACGCTGTCCCTGGTCCTGGTCGCGACCCTCATGTTCGGCGGCTCGCTCGCGGGCTTCGCACTGGTCAGGCTGCAGGGCAACGTCCGCACGGTCGGGGACTTGGGCGCCCTCATCGCCCGTGACGACGCGACCGCCACCGCCACGCCGGACACCGACGCTTGGGAGGGCCGGCCCCTCAACTTCCTGGTGATCGGATCGGACGACCGCGAGGGGGCGAACGGCGACATCGGCGGAGTGGTGGGCGGCATGCGCTCCGACACCGCGCTGCTGGTGCACGTGTCCGCCGACCGCAGCCGCGTCGAGGTCGTGTCGATCCCGCGCGACTCAGAAGTGCGCATCCCGGCGTGCCACCTGGACCGCGACCCTGAGGGCAGCATGTCGGCCGCGACGAAGGACAAGTTCAACGCCGCGTTCTCGGTGGGCGGGGCCTCAGGCGACGCGGGGCTGGCCGGTTTGTGCACGGCGGCGACGGTCGCGGAGAACACCGGCATCGACGTGGGCGCCGATTTCGCCATCGTGGACTTCGCGGGCTTCGAGGGCATGGTCGACGCCATCGGCGGCGTGCGGCTGTGCGTCCCCGAGGCGATCCGCGACACCCACGGCAACACGGACCTCGACCTGTCGGCCGGGTGGCACGAGCTCACCGGCGACCAGGCGCTGGACTATGTGCGGGCGCGGTACGTCACCGGATCGGACAACTCCGACACGCAGCGGATCCCCCGCCAGCAGAAGTTCATCGCGGCGGTGGTCCGCAAGGTGACGTCCTCCGATGTGCTGACCAGTCCCCGCAGCGTCGCCGGGTTCCTGGAGCAGGGCACGCGCGCGCTCACGCTCTCCGGCGATCTGGCCTCGGTGCGCAGCCTCGCCGGGCTCGGCTGGCGGCTGCGCGGGCTCGACCCCGCCGACGTCACCTTCGTGACGGTGCCGGCCGCGCCCAAGGAGGGATCGGGCCGCGTGGTGTGGACGGACGAGGCGGATCTGCTCTGGGCGCGGATCATCGCGGACGAGCCGGTCGCCGATCCGGCGCCCACCACTTCGGAGCCGACGACGCCGGACCGGTCGTCCGCGCCCAGCGCCGCCGGATCCGACAGCCCGGCGCCCCCCACGCCCCGCACGGGGCAGGACCCGGACGACGTGCTCTGCGGTTGACCCGGGTTTGCTACCGTTCGTCACATACAGAGGATCCGCGCCGGGGGGGAACCGGGAGGAGCCTGGCATGCCCCACGTCACCAACCCGCACCGCGGGGTGCGGGTGTCCGCGCACGTCCTGTGCCTTGAGCGCGGACGGGCGCTCTTGACCCGCCGCCGGGGTCCGCAGGGCCTGGCCTGGACGCTCCCCGGTGGCGTCATCGGCTTCGCCGAGGCGCCCGCGGACGCGGCACGCCGCGAGGTGCTCCAGTCCACGGGCTTCGTGGTGGAGATCGGGTCGCTGCTCGGAGTCGACTCCTCGCGCGGTTCCGGCACGGCGCCTGTCGGCCGGCGGGGGCCCACAGACCTACACCTGCTGAAGGTCGTCTACGCGGGCCGGGTGATGGGCAACCTCGTGGTCGACGATGTCACCGCCTGGGGCACGGGCGCCGAGTGGGTGGACCTCGGCTCCTTGATGGACGGCCGGCGGGTGGAGCTGGTCGACACGGCGTTGGCCTGGGCCTGGAGCTCGGTTCCCGTCTGAGGCGCCGCCGGCTCAGCGGCCGCGCTCGTCCGCCCAGGTCGTCTCGAGCGCCTGCCGGTCCCAGCCGGCCAGATCGGCGGCCGCCCGGTACGTGCTGCCGTAGAACGAGAGCAGCGCGGCGGCGGGGTCCGGGGCGTCGCGCACCTCGCCGTACGGCAGCAGGAACTCGCCCGCCGACGTGTCGTAATGCGCGCCTGCGGGCTCCACAGGCTGGTCCGCGTATCCCGGCGGCTCGGGGTAGGTGTAGGCGTAGAACTGGCCCTCTTCGCCGCCTCCCGGCCAGAACCCCGCGTTGCTGTTCTGATGGGACTCCGCCTCCACCATGACCGACGCGGGCACGTGCAGCGGCGTGCCAGCCCAGGCGGGAGCCGGCCGCCCGGAGAAGACCGTGACCACCATGTCGAACCCGCCCCAGAAGAAGTTCACCGGGCTGGCCTTGCCGATAAACGGCGACCGGAACTCCGTCATGACGCGGTGCGCGCCGACGAGCTGGCGCCAGA
>JAEWEI010000186.1 GCA_023389545.1 Actinomycetes bacterium
GTGGTGGACGTCGGCCCCGAGGCCTTCGAGCCGCCCCCGGACACCCTCGACGCGCGCCTGCGCGCGGTGATCCTCGGCGCCTACAAGCTCGACGCCGAGCTGCTCCTCGTCCTCGACGTCGACTCCGCGGCAGCGGCCTGACCCGGACGCCCGGTCCACGACTCTGCTTCCCGAAGGAGCCCGATGATGCGCACCTCTCAGCGTTCCCCCGACCTGCCCTCCGTTGAGGAGGCCGCGGCGTCCCTCAAGGAGGTCGCAGCGTCCCCGGAGGCGCCCGAGGCCTCGCCGGCCATTGCGCGCACGCCGCGGCGGGGTGTGCGCTCGTGGTTCGTCGACCGGTCGGTGCGCACCAAGATCCTCAGCTGCATCCTCATGCTGGGCGTCGCCGCCGCGGGCACCGGCGTGTTCGCCTTCATCTCCCTCGGCAAGGTCGCGGACCGGTCCGCGGAGCTCGCGAGGGTGCAGCGGGAGGTCGTCGCACGGGTGGCGCAGGTGGCGGAGGGCGAGGTCCGCGCGCAGCTCCTGGTCGCGCAGATCGCCGCCGCCGACGTGTCCTTGGCGGCGAGCCTCAAGGGCGAGCAGGACAAGAACGACGCGGCGATGAATGCCGCGATGAAGGGCTTCGAGGCCAACGGCGGCGCGAACTACGACGTGTGGCAGGCGTTCAAGGAGGACTACGCGGCGTGGCGGGGGGTGCGGGACACCGAGCTGGTCCCCGCCGGCCTCGCGAACGACCTCGCGAAGTACAACATGCTGCTCGAGACCCGCAGCCAGGCCCTGACGATGGCCTTCGAGGCGTCGCTCGCCGATCTGCGCATGGACATCACCTGGTACTTCGACGACGTGGCCGCCCAGGGGCAGGCCGAGGCGCGGACCGCGAAGGTGACCCTGGTGGCGAGCCTGGCGGTCGGCCTCTTGCTGTCTGTCGTCCTGGGCACCCTCACCGCGAGCTGGATCCGCCGATCCGCGGCCAGTGTGCAGCGGTCCCTCGAGGCGATGGCCCAGGGCGACTTCACGGTGCCCAGCCCGGCGGCCTCACGGGATGAGATCGGGAAGATGTCCAGCGCGCTGGCCGTCGCCCAGGAGTCCGTGCGCGGCGCGCTCACCGAGGTCGCCAGGACGGCGGAGGCAGTCGCCGCGGCCACGGAGGAGTTGTCGGCCGCGACGGTGCAGGTGGCCGCCGGGTCGCAGGAGACGTCCGAGCGGGCCGGCGTCGTCGCGGCGGCCTCTGCGCAGGTGAGCCGCAACGTGCAGGCGGTCGCGGCGGGCTCGGAGCAGATGGGGTCCTCGATCCGGGAGATCGCGCGGAACGCCAACGAGGCCGCGAAGGTCGCGTCGGCGGCCACGGGCGTCGCGGAGTGGACGAACGAGCAGGTCGCGAAGCTGGGCACGTCGAGCCAGGAGATCGGCAACGTGGTCAAGGTCATCACCTCGATCGCGGAGCAGACGAACCTGCTGGCGCTGAACGCCACGATCGAGGCGGCCCGGGCCGGGGAGGCGGGCAAGGGGTTCGCCGTGGTCGCGGGGGAGGTCAAGGAGCTGGCCTCCGAGACGGCGCGGGCCACCGAGGACATCGCCCAGCGGGTCGAGGCGATCCAGGTGGACACCTCGACGGCGGTGGGCGCCATCGCCGAGATCGCCCAGGTCATCGCGAACATCAACGACTTCCAGCTGACCATCGCGTCGGCCGTGGAGGAGCAGACGGCCACCACCAACGAGATGGCGCGCGGGGTGGGCGAGGCGGCGTCCGGCTCGGAGGAGATCAGCGCCACGATCTCCGGGGTGGCGACGGCTGCGGAGTCCAACGCCGTGGTGGTCAGCCAGATGGGCACCGCTGTGGAGGAGCTCGCGCGGATGTCCGCCGATCTGCACGCCCGGGTCGAGACGTTCACCTACTGAGCCGGCGCACGGGTTTCACCTCCTGACCCCGGGTTTTCGCCCATTCCGGGTCTCACGTGCCGCTGGCGGCCGCCGATGGGCCTCCTACGAGGACGTCCCACGAAGGAGCGGGCATGCGCGTCAAGAGGGTCGCGGCACGATGGCGGGGGCTCGAGCCTGGGCGCCCCGCGCGCCCCGCGCGCACAGGCGCCGGCCGCCGCACGGGCTCCTGGCTCGCGGCCCTGTCGGTCCGGACCAAGATCCTCGCCGCCATCCTGCTGCTCGCGGTGGTGGCCGTGGCCGCTGGCGCCTACGCGGCCGTCGCGATGCGCTCGATCGCCACGGACACCCAGGAGCTCGCGCGGTTGCAGGAGGAGATGGTCTTCAAGCGCAGCAAGGTCGAGCAGGGCCAGCTCGCGGCGCGGGTGATCGCCGCGGAGGTCGCCGCGTTCGACAACGAGCGCATGACCGACGCCTGGCTGGCCAAGCAGGTCGAGAACGACGCGGCGGTGAGCGAGGCCATCGCCGAGTACGAGAAGGCCTTCGACAGCGGCGAGGCCTGGGAGACCTTCAAGACGACGTACGGCAAGTGGGTCAAGCTGCGCGACGGCGTGCTCATCCCCACAGCCCTGCAGGATGACCGCGTCTACTACTCGACCCTCGTCGAGGACTCCAGCCAGCCGCTCGTCGACACGTACACGGCGGCGCTCGGCCGGGTCGCGGACGAGACCAACACGTACTTCTACCGCGTCGCGGAGAGCGCCGACGCGAAGGCGCAGCGCGCCGTGCTGATCCTCACCGCGAGCCTGTCGGCCGCCCTGGTGGTCGTGGTGGCGATCGGGCTGGTCATCGCCCGTTCCATCCGCCAGTCGGTGCGGGAGGTGCACCACGCGCTCGAGGCGATGGCCGAGGGCGACTTCACGGTGGTGGCCACGCAGCGGTCAGACGACGAGCTGGGTCGCATGGCCAGGGCGCTGACGCAGGCGCAGGCCTCGGTGCGCACCACGCTGGAGGGGGTCAGCGCCACCGCCGGCGAAGTCTCTGGCGCTGCGCAGGACCTCGCGTGCGCCGCGGCGCAGGTGAGCGCGGGATCGCATGAGACGTCGTCGCAGGCGGGCGTCGTGGCCGCGGCCGCGGAACAGGTCAGCCGCAACGTCCAGGCCGTCGCGGCCGGCGCCGAGCAACTCGGCGACTCGATCCGCCAGATCGCGGAGAACGCGAACGAGGCGGCGAAGATCGCGACCGAGGGCGTCGCGCACGCGCGGGCCGCCGCCGTCACCGTCGACGCGCTGGGGAGCAGCTCCGCCGAGATCGGCGACGTGGTCAAGTCGATCACCGCCATCGCCCGGCAGACGAACCTGCTGGCGCTCAACGCGACCATCGAGGCCGCGCGAGCCGGCGCCGCGGGCCGGGGCTTCGCTGTCGTCGCAGAGGAGGTCAAGGACCTGGCGCTGGAGTCCGCGCGCGCCGCCGAGGACATCGCGGGCCGGGTGCGGGCCAGCCAGGAGCACACCGCCTCGGCGGTCGCCGCCATCGAGGAGATCTCCTCGGTGATCGCCCGGATCAACGACTACCAGCTCACCATCGCCTCGGCGGTGGAGGAGCAGACCGCCACGACCGGCGAGATGTCCCGCGGCGTCAAGGAGGCCGCGGCCGGCACGGGGGAGATCGCCGAGCGGATCACCGCGGTGGCGGGGGAGGCGGCGCAGACGTCGGGCGTCGTCACCCAGATGGAGGGGTCGGTGGACGTCCTGGCGGCGAACTCGTCGGACCTGCGGGCCCGGGTGGCGGCCTTCACCTACTGACCTCCGCCGACCGGCGCCGCGCCGGCCCGTGGACTGAGTGCGCCGGATCACTGCGGCGCACCGCTCAGGATCGGACGGCGCCAGCCGATCAGCACCACATGCGCCGCTTCGGGCGCCAGGCAGGAGCTCACATGACCCGCATCCGGGTGCTGGTGGTCGACGACTCGGTCGTCATCCGCCGACTCGTG
>JAEWEI010000190.1 GCA_023389545.1 Actinomycetes bacterium
CTTCGTCGGGCACTCTCGCGGGGAGACAGACGCTGTCGGGGCTGCGGGGGCAGCGATCGCGCGCACTGCACTCTTTACCCGGAGATTACGACTCCATGACATCTCAGACCTGGGACCTTTGGGACGCCTCATGCCGCGCTGATCCGGTTGCGGAGCCCGAGGACCACGCGGAGCATGAGCCAGGTGGTCGATGTCGGCGCACCACCCAGTCCAGCCCCGCCCCGCCGGGACAGCAGCACGCTGCTCGGAACCGTGGGCGTGGGGCGGCTCAGCCGCGCGGAGCGCATCGCGAAGGGCCGCACGGCGCGATCCGAGGCTCCGCGCTCGAGCCTCGCGCAGTGGCAGCCCGAGGCAGACCGGCCCGACCCGGTGTCCCTGCTCGTCGAGCGGACCCATACCCGGGTGCCGGAGCTCGTGCCGATCCACTTCGGCCGGATGCTCGCCTCGCCGTTCGCCTTCTACCGCGGCGCGGCCGCGCTCATGGCCTGGGACCTGGCCAGGACGAAGACCTCGGGCGAGCGCGTCCAGCTGTGCGGCGACGCCCACCTGTCCAACTTCGGTGGTTACGCCTCCGCCGAGCGGGAGATGGTCTTCGACCTCAACGACTTCGACGAGACCCTGCCCGGCCCGTGGGAGTGGGATCTGGCGCGCCTCGTGGCGAGCTTCGAGCTCGCGGGCCGGGAGCTGGGCTTCACCGGCCGCGAGCGCCGGGACGTCGACCTGGCGACCGCCCGGGCCTACCGCCACGCCGTGCGGGCCTTCGCCGAGCAGAGCAACCTCGAGGTCTGGTACGCCCGGATGACGGCCGAGGCGGTCCTCGCCCGTTGGGGCCCCGACGCGGGGCGCAAGGCCATCCGCACCCTGGAGCGCCGGGTCGACAAGGCGCTGCGCAAGGACAGCACGCTCGCCTCGGCCCGGCTCACCCGCCAGGACGGGGACACCGTCCGGCTCGTCTCCGACCCGCCGCTGCTGGTGCCCGTCGGGGAGCTGTTCGACGACGCCGAGCGCGACGAGCTCGTCCAGCAGGTGGCCGCGGCGTTCCGGCGCTACCGGCGCACCCTGCCCACCGACCGGCGCGACCTGCTCGCCCAGTTCCACTACGTCGACATGGCCCGCAAGGTGGTGGGCGTCGGCAGCGTGGGCACCCGCGCCTGGGTGCTGCTCCTGCACGGCAGCGACGGCGCCGACCCGCTCGTGCTGCAGATCAAGGAGGCAGCCGAGTCAGTGCTCGCCTCGGCCGCGGGGCGCAGCGTGTACGCCAACCAGGGGCAGCGCGTCGTCGCCGGGCAACGCCTCATGCAGTCCAGCTCGGACATCTTCCTGGGCTGGACGCACGGGCAAGGGACGGACGGCGCGGACCGCCACTACTACGTGCGGCAGCTCTGGGACTGGAAGTTCTCCACCGACATCGCCCACCAGACTCCCTCGACCCTCGCGATCCTGGGGCAGCTGTGCGGCTGGACCCTCGCCCGGGCGCACGCCCGGTCCGGCGACCGGGTGGCGCTCGGCGCCTACCTCGGATCGTCGAACGTGCTCGACCGCGCCATGGCCGAGTTCGCGGCCGCGTACGCGGACCAGGCCGAGCGCGACCACGCTGCGCTCGCGCAGGCCGAGCGTGACGGCCGGGTCACCGTGCAACGCGGCGTCTGAGCAGAAGGGCGGCCCATGGCGACGGCACCGCAGACGTCCACGACCACGCCCGCGAAGTCGCGCAAGGGCGGCCTCGTCCTGGGGGTGCTGGGCGCGAGCCAGTTCCTCATGACGCTCGACAGCTCGGTGATGAACGTGTCGATGGCCACCGTCGCGGCGGACGTCGGCACCACGATCACCGGAATCCAGACGGCGATCACGCTCTACACGCTGGTCATGGCCACCCTCATGATCACCGGCGGCAAGGTGGGCAGCATCCTCGGGCGGCGGCGCGCCTTCGCCATCGGCCTCGTCGTCTACGCGTGCGGCTCGACGGTGACGTCCCTGGCCCCGAACCTGGGCGTGCTGCTGCTGGGGTGGTCGCTGCTCGAGGGGATGGGCGCCGCGCTGATCATGCCGGCGATCGTCGCGCTCGTCGCCGCGAACTTCCCACCCGAGCGCCGAGCCGCCTCCTACGGGCTCATCGCGGCCGCGGGCGCCGTGGCGGTGGCCGCCGGGCCGCTGATCGGCGGGGCGGTGACGACGTACGCGTCGTGGCGGTACGTGTTCGCCGGCGAGGCGGTGATCGTGGTGGTCATCCTGCTGCTGCTGCGGCACATCGCCGACGTCGCCCCACACCCGCTCAAGCTCGACCTGGTGGGCTCGGCGCTGTCGATCGTGGGCCTGGGGCTCATCGTCTTCGGGGTGCTGCGCTCAGGCGACTGGGGGTGGGTGATCGCGACGCCGGGCACCCCGACGGTGTTCGGCGGGTCGCCCGTCATCTGGCTCATCATCGTCGGCTCGCTGGTGACGTACCTGTTCATCCGATGGCAGAGCCGCCTCGAGCGCACCGGCGGCGAGCCGCTGCTCGACCCGAAGATGCTGCGCAACTCGCAGCTCGTGGGCGGCCTGACCATGTTCTTCTCGCAGTTCACGGTGCAGGCCGGGGTGTTCTTCTGCGTTCCCCTCTTCCTGTCGGTGGCGCTCGGGCTCTCGGCGGTGGAGACCGGGCTGCGGGTGTTCCCGCTGTCCATCGCGCTGCTCGTGGCCGCCGCGGGCATCCCCCGGATCTGGCCGCATGCGAGCCCCCGTCGCGTGGTGCGGTTCGGGCTGCTCACCCTGACGGCGGGGATCCTCGTGCTCGTGGGCGGCCTCAGCCCGGCGGCGAGCGCGAGCGTCGTCGCGATCCCGATGGTGCTCATGGGCGTGGGGCTCGGGGCGCTGTCCTCGCAGCTCGGCGCGGTGACGGTGTCCGCTGTGCCCGACGAGCAGAGCGCCGAGGTGGGCGGCCTGCAGAACACCGCCACCAACCTCGGGGCGTCCCTCGGCACCGCGCTGGTGGGCTCCGTGCTCATCGCGACGCTCACCTCGGCGGCGCTGTCGGGCGTGCAGAACAACTCCGACATCCCCGACTCGGTGAAGACCCAGGCCACGACCCAGTGGGCGAGCGGCGTCCCGTTCGTCTCGACGGCGCAGCTCACCCAGGCTCTGGACGACGCGGGGGTTGACCAGGCCACCGCCACCCAGATCATCGACGTGAACGACGACGCGCGGATCAACGCGCTGCGCTCCGCGTTGTCCGTCGCCGCGCTGATCGCGATCGCAGCGCTGTTCTTCACCGGGCGGCTGCCGCGCACCGCGCCGGGGCAGCCCGCGAAGCCCGGGAGGGCGCCGCCCGCGGGCACTGCGTGAGTGTCGGTGGCCCACGTCAGGATGTGCCCATGCCCGCTGACCTGTCCGAGTTGCTGGTCCCCGACGCCGACGCCTGGCGTGCCTGGCTGCTCGCCCACCACGCCAGCTCGCCGGGCGTCTGGCTCACGCTGCACAAGAGGGGCGGCACGCAGACCGCGCTCACGTACGCGCAGGCACTCGACGAGGCGCTGTGCTTCGGGTGGATCGACGGGCAGGCCCGAGTGCGCGACGCCGAGACATCGCTGCGGCGCATGACCCCGCGGCGCCCGCGGAGCCGGTGGTCGGCGCGCAACGTGGAGCACGTCGCGCGGCTCGAGGCCGAGGGACGGATGCACGACGCCGGCTGGGCCCAGGTGCGCGCCGCACAGGCCGATGGGCGCTGGGAGGCCGCCTACCTGGGCAGCGCGAGCGTCCAGCCCTCCGAGGACCTGCTGGCCGCGCTCGCCGCCGAGCCGCCGGCACTGGCCTGGTTCGAGGCGCTGACGTCGGCCAACCGGTTCGCGCTGCTCTACCGGATCGAGTCCGTGAAGCGGCCCGAGACTCGGGCACGCAAGATCGCCGAGGCGGTCAACCGGCTCGCCCGAGGCGAGACCCCGTACCCGCAGAAGCGCCGTCCAGCAGGCCTCTGACCTCTACATTTGGCGGCATGGAACGTCACCCCACCGCCCAGGCGCTCATCGGGACCCTCATCATCGCGATCGGGGCGGTGGCGCTGCTCAACCGGCTCGACGTGATCGACGTGGGCCTCGGCGCGCTGCTCGCCACCTGGTGGCCGCTCGTGATCGTGCTCATCGGCGGGATGGGGCTGGCCAACGTCCCGCGGGCGTGGCCCGCCCCGGCCGCGGTCGCCGCCGCTGGCGGCCTCCTGCTGGCGGGCAACCTCGGCGCTGTGGACGGCGGCCTGTGGTCGCTGGCCTGGCCGGTGGCGATCATCGTCGTCGGGCTGTCATTCCTCGCCCGTGCCGGGACGGCCCGCGACGACGATCGCCACATCACCGCGACGGCCATCTGGTGGGGCTCCCAGCACCGGCCCCTGACCCAGGACTTCCGCGGCGCGCAGCTCAGCGTGCTCATGGGCGGCGTCGACCTGGACCTGCGCAACGCGCAGATCGTCGAGCGCGCCACCGTGCGCGCGTTCGCGATGTGGGGCGGCATCGACATCAAGGTGCCGCCCACATGGCGCGTCGAGGTCACCGGGCTGCCGCTGCTCGGCGGCTGGGAGAACCGCGCCAAGGCGCCAGCCGACCCGCTGGCGCCCGTCCTCGTGGTGCGGGCGATCGCGCTCATGGGCGGGCTCGACATCAAGAGCAAGGCCCCCACGACGGTCTGACACGGGCGCCCGGCGGTCAGTGCTCGTGGTGGCGCATCTTCTTCGCCGCGACGCCGACAGCAGCCGCCTTGGCCCCCGCCGCCGCCGTCTTGCGACCAACCTTCGCCGTCTCCTTGGCGACCTTCTTGGTGGTCTTGCGGGCCGCCTTCCTGGCGCTCAGCCGCAGCGAGTCGAGCAGGAACGTCAGCGCCGCGCCGAAGAGCACGACGTCTTTGGCGACCCCCTCCCCCTGCGCGTTGGGGCGCACGTCGCCCGGGCCGCGGTGCAGATCCGGGTTCTTGAGGTACATGCCGACGAGGGCCCCGGAGAACGCCGTGAACCCGGCCGCCACCAGAGTCCGGGGCAGCACCGGCACCAGCAGCGCCGAGCCGAGCGCGATCTCCGAGCTGGACAGCAGGTTCGCGAACTTCTTAGGTTCCATGTCCTTGAACTGCGGGTAGGCGGCGGCCGCCATGGCCTGCATGCCCTGGGCCGCGTCCTCGTCCACGCCCCTCTTGCTCAGCCCTGAGTTGAGGATGTAGGCGCCCGCAGCCAACCGCAGCGGAATGAGATGGATGTGCATGTGTCCTCCTGAGCCAGGGTCAGTGGCACGCGGACGCGCGTCATGGCGACGGTACGGCTGAACGGCCCGGCCAACATCTTGAGACGGCGCCCGGGGACCGCCCGATTCTTGGACGTCCGTCCGGTTCGACATGCGGGATGCGGGCGCGGATGAGAAGTTCTTCCACGTCAGCCAATGATCGAACACAGGGAGACACACCTCATGGGCTTCTTCGGTTTCCTCCTCCTCGGCCTGCTGGCCGGCGTCATCGCCAAGGCGATCCTGCCCGGTCGACAGGGCACGGGCTGGCTGCTGACCCTCGTGCTGGGCGTCCTGGGCGCCGTGCTGGGCGGCTGGCTCGGGAGCGTCCTGTTCGACAAGGGCCTGGAGGAGTTCTTCTCGATCCAGACCTGGCTGCTCGCGATCCTCGGCTCGGTGGTCGTGTTCCTCATCTACGGGGCGGTGCGCAAGCGCTGACTCGGCCTTGTCCGGGCCCCGGGGCGACCGCCCCGGGGCCCGGACACGCCGATGTCGAAATCCTCCTATTCGTCGCATTCGCCGATGAGCGGCCCCTACGTTGTCGCCATCAGATCGATCTGCAGGACCGCCGTGGGCCGTCCCGGCCCAGGCGCCGCTCCTCGACCAGGAGGTCCTCATCGTGAGAATGCGTCGAACCGCCGCCGGACTCGTCATCGCCGGGGCACTGACCGTGGGCGCCGGGGTGGCGTCGCCGGTGGCGGCCCACCCCCCCCCCACGAACCCCCACACCTCGACCGCGGCGGCCTTCGCCAAAAAGGTCACCGCCAAGAACGTCATGCGCCACCTCGGGCAGTTCCAGAAGATCGCCGACCAGAACGGCGGGAACCGCGCCGCGGCGACACCCGGCTACGAGGCGAGCGCCCGCTACGTCGAGAAGACCCTGAAGAAGGCCGGGTACACCACCGAGCGCGACTACTTCACGTTCGACCGAGAGATCCTCGACGCCCAGACCCTCACCCTGGCCCCCGCCGCGGGCGACCCGGTCAGCTACGTGGTCGACCAGATGGCGTACTCCGCGAGCACACCCGAGGGCGGCGTCACCGCGGACGTGGCCAGCCCCACCGACACGCTCGGCTGCACCCCCGAGAGCTGGGCGGGCGTTGACGTGGCGGGGAAGATCGCGCTGATCAGCCGGGGCAGTTGCTCGTTCGCGATCAAGGGCGCCACCGCGGAGGCGGCGGGCGCCGCGGCCGCCGTGATCTACAACAACACTGACGGGCTCCTCAATGGCACCCTCGGCGAGGGCAACGGCATCGGCATCGCCGTCGCGGGCATCTCACTCGCCGACGGCCAGGCGCTCGTCGCCGCAGCCGCCGCCGGCCCGCTCGCCCTCACCCTGGACGTGCGCTCGCACACCGAGACGACCGAGAGCTTCAACGTGATCGCCGAGACGAAGAAGGGCCGCGACGACAACGTCGTGATGCTCGGCGCCCACCTGGACGGCGTGGAGGACGGTCCCGGCATCAACGACAACGGCTCCGGCTCCGCCGCGCTGCTCGAGGTCGCCGTGCAGCTCGCCGACGCCAAGAAGCTCAACAACACGGTCCGCTTCGCCTGGTGGGGCGCCGAGGAGCTCGGCCTGATCGGCTCCACCCGGTACGTCGCGGACCTCGCCGTCCAGGCGGGCGAGCTCGACCGCATCGCCACCTACCTGAACTTCGACATGGTGGGCTCGCCGAACTACATCATCGGCGTGTACGACGCGGACGAGTCGACGTACGAGGCGCCGGTGGCGGTGCCCGAGGGATCCGCGGCCACCGAGGACGTCCTCACCGGCTACTTCGACAGCATCGGCCAGGCGTGGGTGGACACCGAGTTCTCGGGCCGCTCCGACTACCAGGCGTTCATCCTCAACGGCATCCCCGCGTCCGGCCTGTTCACCGGGGCGGACGACGTCAAGACAGAGGAGGAGGTGGCCCTGTTCGGCGGCACGGCGGGGATCACCCACGACCCGAACTACCACTCGCCCGGTGACGACCTGAGCAACATCAACGTCGAGGCGCTGGGCATCATGAGCAAGGCGATCGCGTTCGCGGCGTACTCGCTCGCGCAGGACACGTCGGCCATCAACGGGGTCTCCGGCCCCGGGGACCAGCCGGTCAAGCCGAAGCCCGGCAAGCCCGGCAAGCCGTGGAAGCCCGGCAAGGGCCACGGCGCGCCGGGGCACTGGGACAAGGCGGCCTGACGCGCTCACCCCCACGAACACGGGAGGGGCTGGTGGACATGTGGTCCGCCAGCCCCTCCCGTCATGTGCCGGCAGTCAGAGTCCGGCGACGGCCAACTCGGGCTGCGACGGCGGGAAGAGCCGGCCCAGCACGTCCGCGAGCGTGATCACGCCGGCGAACCCGTCGGGCCCCTCCACCACCGCAAGGTGCTGGCGGGTCTCCCGCATCGCCGCGAGCGCGCTCGACACCGGCGTCGCCACAGGAAGCACCAGCACCGGCCGCATGAGCTCCTCCACCGGGAGGCCCTCGCGCTCCGTCAGGGTGTCGCGCACGTGAACCACACCCACCAGGGCGCCCGCCTGGCCCACGAGCACCCGCAGGTGCCCCGAATCGAGACTCGCCCGGCGCACATCAGCGACAGTGGCGCCCGTGGGCACGGACGTCGGGCGGACGCCAGGACGCAGCAGGTCCGCCACGGTGAGCCGCTGCAGGTCCAGCGCCCCCGCGAGCTGCGCGGAGAACCCCGCGTCCAGCGCGCCGACGTTCACCGAGTGCTCCACCAGGTGCCGCAGGTCGTCCGGGTTCTGCCCCGCCGCCACCTGCCCGGCGGGCTCCACACCCACCTTGCGCAGGCACCAGTTGGCCATCCCGTTGAGCGCCTGCAGCAGTGGGCGGGTCAGCAGCATGAAGCCGCGCATCGGCAGGGCGAGCATCGTCGCCGACGCCTCCGGGTGGGCGATGGCCCAGGACTTCGGCGCCATCTCCCCCACCACCAGGTGCAGGAACGTCACGATGAGCAGCGCCAGCACGAAGCCGGCCACGTCGGCGAGGACCAAGGGGGCGCCCCACGCCTCGAACAGCGGCGTCAGCCAGTGGTGCACCGCTGGCTTGGTGATGGCGCCGAGCGCGAGCGTGCACGCCGTGATGCCGAGCTGCGACCCGGCCAGCAGCAAGGTCAGCTCCGAGGAGCTGCGCAACGCCGCGCGCGCCGACCTGCTCGTCGCCGCCGCGTCCTCCAGCCGGTGCCGCTTGGCGGCGAGCAAGGCGAACTCGATCGCCACGAAGAACGCGCTCAGCGCGATCAGGAGCACTGTGACAGCGATGACTGCCCACGGGCCGCTCATCGGTCCTCCTCCTCGGTGTCGGCGGTGGCGGCAGGCGCCTCGGCCTGTGCGAGGCCGGGGAACGTGACACGCACCCTGGCGGGCACGTGCCGCTCGACCTCCTCCACCTCCACCCGCATCACGACGGGCTCCGGCGCCTCGGCCAAGGCCAGATGGGCAGGATCGGGCGGGAGCTCGACATCGACCACCGTGCCCACCTCGGGCAGGGCGCCGTGCACGGCGATCACCAGGCCCGAGATGGTCTCGTAGTCGCCGCGCGGCAGGTCGTGGCCGACGGCGCGCTCCACCTCGTCGACGTGCACGTCACCGGCCATCAACCAGATGCCGTCCTCGTCCTGCGGCGCGCCCAGCGGCATGTCCTCGTCATGCTCGTCGGTGATCTCCCCGACGAGCTCCTCCGCGAGGTCCTCCAGGGTCAGCACTCCGGCGAAGCCGCCGTACTCGTCGACCACGCAGGCGAGCTGGTTGCCGGCGCCGGTGAGCGCCCGCAGCGCGTCCGGCAACGGCATCGACGTGGGGAGCATCACGGCCGGGCGCATGAACGACGCGGCGCCAGCGTCCCCGCCGTCGAGCGCGAGCACATCCTGCAGGTGCACCACGCCGACCACCTGGTCGTCAGGGTCCAGGACGGGGTAGCGCGAGTGCCCGGTGCTCATCAGGGCGCGCACATGGCTGAGCGTGTCCTCGGTCCGCACGACGTCCACCCGCGAGCGCGGGATCATCGCGTGCTCCACATCCTGCTCCGGGAAGTCCAGGATCCGGTCCAGCAGCACCGACAACTCGGCGGGCAGGTCACCGCTCTCGCGGGAGTCCGCGACGATGTGCTCGAGGTCCCGCACGGTGGCCGAGTGCTCCACGTCGTGCACCGGCTCGATGCGCAGCGCGCGCAACAGCAGGTTCGACGCCTGGTCGAAGATGCGGATGAGCCACCCGAACACCGCCAGGTACGCGGTGGTCGAGCGCGCCAGCCACAGCGCCACCGGCTCCGGGCGCGCGATGGCCAGGTTCTTGGGGAACAACTCCCCCGCCACCATCTGCACGAACGTGGAGAGCAGCAGGGCCAGCACGGTGCCGATCGCGATGCCCACACCGGTGGGCACGCCCACCCCGCCGAGGGCCTCGCCGAGCGACTCGCCGATCAGGGGCTCCGCGACATACCCGACCAGCAGGCCCGTCACGGTGATCCCGAGTTGCGCGCCCGAGAGCATGAACGACGTCCGGCGGGTCACCGCCAGCGCCCGCTGGGCCCCCGCGTCACCGGCCGCCGCGCGCGCGCCCAGCCGCGAGCGGTCCACCGCCATGTACGCGAACTCCTGGGCCACGAAGTACCCCGTGACCGCCGTGATCGCCAGCACCACCAGGATGCCGAGCAACAACGTCAGCACCCACATCACCACCCGCCCCCCTTCGGCACTGCGCTCTCGCGCGGCTCATGGGGGCGCCTACTGTCGCTGTCCATCGGTCTCCAGGTAGGGGGCAGGCTGACGAGGACCCAACGATCGAGTGGAGGCGCCGGTTCCCGGCGGACTCCGTGGCGTCGCACACGCGTCGTGCGCACCGCGCCGTCGGACGGCGGCAGGCAAGGCGGCGCCCGGAAGCGCTGCGGGGCACAGGCGCCGCAGGCCAGGATGTCCGGATGAGCGAGCCGGCGCCCGACACCACGCCAGCGCGGCCGTGGGATCCGCCGACGGGCGACGACGCGATCGCGGGCCCCGTGCCATCCACTCCCGTGCCGCTCGCGAGTTGGCCGATCCGGGTGACCGCAGTGCTGCTCGATCAGGCCCTTGTCGCGGGCGTGGCGTTCCTCGCGTCCGGCAGCGTGGTGTACAAGGGCCCGACGCTGCACCCGGGGGTCGGGTACGTGAGCCAGGACCCGTCGGGAACGTCCGTCACGTCGGGCTGGGTCGTCGGGACGCTCGTGGTGATGGGGCTGCTGCAGGCCTACCTCGGGGCGACGCCGGGCAAGTGGATCATGGGCATCGCCGTGGTGCGGACGTCGACCGGCCGGCCCGCCGGCGCGCTGCTCACCATCCTGCGCACGGTGGCGCACGTGCTCGACTCGATCCTGCTCATCGGGTACCTGCGCCCCCTGGTCAACCGCGAGCGCCGCACCTTCGCTGACAGCATCGCGGGCACGTATGTGCTGGCCACGCGGCGCCCGCTGCCGTGGGTGTCGCCGCTGACGGACCAGCGGGGTGGGCGGATCGAGCCGCCGCCGTGGGAGGAGCCCGCCCAGCCCCGCTGGCGCCGTGGGGTGGGCGCGGCCGTCATGGCGGCAGGCGTGCTCGGCATCGCCTTCTCGTGCGCGCCGACGTCCGGGACGAGCGGCGGGCTCAGCCTCCAGTGCTGGGCGCCCTCAGACACCCCCGAAGGCGCCTCCGCCGGCCCCGTCCTCACGGAGGCGTGGGTCACCGCGCAGTCGTCGAACGAGTGGACTCGGCTCGGGGTGACCCGCGGGGACGACTCGCTCCCCCGGCTGGACGTGACCTGGCAGCTCATGGGCGACTACCAGATGGACGACATCTCTTTTGCCGCGTCACAGGACACTTGGTGGGCCACGGTGCGCGGCCCGGACGGCGCCGTGCTCCGAACAGTCAGGGTGACGTCACAGCAGGCGGTCGACGGCCAGTCGGGCGCCACGTTCACTGGTGACACGGTGAAGGCCTCAGTGCCGTGGGAGGCAGTCGACGGGGCCGTCGCCGAGGCCTGGACCCTGGAGGCGGGCCAGATCCGGGGCGGGCAGACCGTCGCGAGCTGCGGCACGCCCTGAACGGGATCCGCAGCCGCACCCCGGTCGGCGGGGCACTGTCAACGTTCCCCCCGGTCAAAGGCTCGCGTGTCATGTATCGGATGAATTTTGATCAAATCGTGGACTCCAGCCGAAGCCGTGGATAACCTCCCCGGATGCCGCGCCGATCAACGTTCACCGCTGCCCTGCTCGTCGCCCTCGCGCTCACGGCGTGCAGCGGCCCCGACCCCGAGGCTCCCCCCGTCGACACGTCCCCCGCGCCA
>JAEWEI010000351.1 GCA_023389545.1 Actinomycetes bacterium
TTCCTCACGTTCCTGCTGGTCGGCCTCGTGGTCATCGTCGGGATCCTGGTGTGGACCACGATGAGCCGGCGCAAGCGGCCGACGCCCGTCGGCGCGGGGGCGCCCAGCGGCCTGGAGCGGCTCCCCACCGAGGAGCTGCGCAGCCGTGCGAGCTCCGCGCTGGTGCAGCTCGACGACGCGCTGCGCACCTCGGAGCAGGAGCTGGGCTTCGCCGAGGCGCAGTTCGGGCCGGAGGCCACCCGCGAGTTCACGCACGTGCTCGCCACCGCGAAGACGCAGGTCAACGAGGCCTTCCGGGCGCGCCAGCAACTCGATGACAGCACCCGCGAGGCGGAGCCGCAGGTGCGCGCGGCAGCGATCCACATCCTCACCATCTGCCACCAGGCGGCGCAGGCGTTGGACGCCCAGCAGGACAAGTTCGACGAGCTGCGGGACCTGCAGGCCCGGGCGCCCCAGATGCTCGCGGACGAGTCGGCTGCGGCGGACGCGCTGGCCGCGCGCGTCGACCCGGCGCGCGCGACGCTGGCCACGCTCGGCCAGTCCTACCCGCCGGAGGCCCTGGCCTCGGTGGCGGCCAACCCGGACCAGGCCGTGGCGCTGCTCGCGGACGTCCGCTCCACCATCGAGCAGGGCCGTGCCGCGCTGGAGCAGGACGACCGCGGCCGGGCCGTCGGCTTCGCCCGGGCCGCCGAGAACGCGCTGGGCCAGGTCCGGACACTGCTCGACGCCGTGGACCGGGCCGGCGAGGACTTGGCCGCAGCGTCCGGGCGCCTGCAGCAGGCCATCGCGTCCATCTCGTCGGACATCTCCGACGCGGCGCGCCTGGCCCCAGACCGCGCCGATGTCACCGCGCGCGTCACCGACGCGCGCCAGGCCATCGAGCAGGCCCGCGCCGCCCAGCAGGGCGGCGACCCGCTCGCGGCGCTGCGGGACATCACCTCGGCGGAGGCCGCCCTGGACGCGGCCCTGGCGCCCATGCGCGAGGCCGAGGAGCAGGCCCGGCGCTCGTCGGCGCTGCTGCGCGATGTGCTTGGGCGGCTCGACTCGCAGATCCGCGCCACCACCGACTTCGTCGAGACCCGGCGCGGCGCCGTGGGCCCCGAGGCCCGCACGAGCCTCGCGGAGGCGCAGCGGCTGTTCCACCAGGCCCTCGACCAGCGGGACACCGACCCGACATCGGCCCTCACGGCGGCGCAGCACGCCGAGCGGTTCGCCGCGGACGCCCAGTGGCGCGCCCGCGCGGACGTGGAGGCCGCGGAGGAGCGCAACCGGCGCAACGGCGGCTTCGGGGGCGGCGGAGGCGGGGCGAACGTCGGGGGCATGATCCTCGGCGGCATCCTCATCGACTCGATCCTGCGCGGCGGAGGCGGGGGCTTCGGCGGCGGCGGGTTCGGCGGTGGAGGCGGCTTCGGCGGGGGCGGACGCGGAGGCGGCTTCGGTGGTGGAGGCGGCGGCGGACGAGGAGGCGGCTTCTGAGGCGCAGTTGAACTCGTGCGCCCAGCGCGCCCTGACACCCGCATCCACCCCATCATCTGGCACGTCCTGACGACTGAGAGGCAGCACCCATGACCGAGAAGCAGAGCATCTTCGGCCGCATCACCCAGCTGGCCAAGGCCAACATCAACTCGCTGATCGACAGCGCCGAGGACCCGCAGAAGATGCTGGACCAGCTGGTGCGCGACTACACCAACTCGATCGCCGACGCGGAGAAGGCCATCGCGCAGACCATCGGGAACCTGCGCCTCGCCGAGCAGGACTACAACGCGGACGTCGCCGCGGCGCGCGAGTGGGGCGGCAAGGCCATCGCCGCGTCGACGCGAGCCGACCAGTACCGCGCGCAGGGCGACACGGCGAACGCCGACAAGTTCGACAACCTCGCCAAGGTCGCGATCCAGAAGCAGATCGCCGCCGAGGGCGAGGTCAAGCAGGCCGAGCCCATGATCGCCTCGCAGCGCGAGACGGTGGAGAAGCTCAAGTCCGGACTCGCGCAGATGAAGGACAAGCTCGGCCAGCTCAAGCAGCGTCGCGACACGCTCGTGGCCCGGCAGAAGTCGGCGCAGGCGCAGCAGCAGGTGCAGTCCGCGATCGGCTCGATCAACGTGCTCGACCCGACGAGCGAGATCGCGCGCTTCGAGGAGAAGGTCCGCCGCGAGGAGGCCCTGGCCATGGGGCAGGCCGAACTGGCCGCATCCTCTCTCGACGCGCAGTTCGCCGAGCTGGAGGCGTCAGGCGAGGAGCTCGAGGTCGAGGCACGCCTGGCCGCCCTCAAGGCCGGCTCCTCGAGCGCGACAGCCATCGAGTCCACGGCTGTGACGCCGGAGATCGAGCGCTGAGGTCCGTCTAGCGGCTGAGGCCGCCGGACGCGGGTGGGGTGGGCGCGGGCGCGCTCACCCCAACCGCACGTCCGAGGCGGCGACGGCGCGCGGCTCAGGCTGGTCGAGCCCCGCGCGCTGCCGGACGAGGGCGGCGAACGCCGCGCCGATCGCCTGGCCGCCGGCGATGACGTCATGCTCGGCCGCCGCGTACTCACCGACCACGGCGGCCGGGTCGATCCCGTCCTCCACAGCCCACGTGGCCAACGCCGCGGCGCCCGCCTCGGGGTGGAACTGCAGGCCCCATGCCGTCCCCGTCCGGAACGCCTGGTACGGGTAGGTCGCGGACGCCGCGAGCCACAGCGCCCCGACGGGCAGCTCCACGACGGCGTCCGAGTGCCAGCTCGGCATCGGGGTGCTCCGTCGCGCCTGGCCCAGACCGGCCAACCTGCCGACGAGCGGGTCGCCCGCCGCCTCGGGGCGCCACCGCACGTCGATCACGCCGTGCTCCAACCCGGGGGGCGCCCCGACCTGCACGCGCCCGCCCCGGGCCACCGCGAGGAGCTGGGCGCCCAGGCAGATGCCCAACGTCGGCAGCTGCGCGTCGACGCTGACCGAGAGCAGCTCGCGGGTGGCCGGCAGCCACGGGGCCCGCTCGTCGTCATAGGCGGACATCGGCCCGCCGAGCACGATGAGGCCGTCACCGGCGCCCGCCGCGCCCACAGGAACGGGCTCGCCCTCGTCGGCGCGGACCAGCCGCACCCGGATCCCGGGGAGCCAGTCCGCCAGTCGGTCGAGCCCCACATCCGGGGAGCTCTGCACAACGGTCACGACAGGGAGCTGTGGCACAGGGATCACGTGAGGAAACTACTCCCCCGCGCGGCAGAGTCGGCGGGACCACCCGCGCCGCGGGTCCCACAGCCGTCGGCCCCACGTCTGTGACCTGGCACTGAGCGCGTCCTCAGCAGACTTCCAGGGTGAGCGCGCACACTGGGTTCATGACTGGTGCGCCCGTCGAGCCTGAAGCCCGGCTCTTGGTCGTGGATGACGAGCCCAACATCCGCGAGCTGCTCGCCACTTCGCTGCGCTTCAGCGGATTCGAGGTCCACACCGCCGCGGACGGCGCCAGCGCGCTAC
>JAEWEI010000366.1 GCA_023389545.1 Actinomycetes bacterium
GCCTCGCACCGGCTCACGGCGCCCGTCACGACGCCGCGCGCGGCCCTCGGCAGCGGGGGCAGCGGCGACTGCCAGCCCTCCGCGGTCGGCCCGCTCACGGCTGCCTCAGCGCCCTCATCGTCCGCAGCACGTCGGTGTAGACCTCGGTCCACCGCTCGGCGCCCAGGTCGAAAAGCCGGTGCAGCCCGATGCCGGGGCCGCCCAGCACGCCGTGCACGCCCCGCTGCACCGCGACGGTCTGCTGCGCCGTCGTCTGCCAGATGCCCTCGGGGCCATGCCGGTGGCCGAGCCCGGACTGCCCCTGGCCGCCCTGCGGGGCGCCAGTGGAGCCCCATCCGGCGACGTACCCCTCGTTGACGTTGACGGTGCCGCTGCGCACCCGGGCGGCGATCTGGGCGCCGCGCCGCGTGCTGCGGGTCCACACGCTGGCGTTGAGCCCGAACTCGCTGTCGTTCATCGCGGCGACGGCCTCGTCGTCGGAGGCCACCCGGCACAGGGACACCACCGGCCCGAACGTCTCATCCCGGAACACCCGGGCCTGGGGCGCCACGTCGGCCAGGATCGTGGGCTCGTAGAAAAGCGGCCCGAGGTCGGTGCGGTGCACCCCGCCGGCGAGCACCCGGGCGCCGTGGGTGAGGGCGTCCTCGACGTGCTCGATCACCCGGGCGAGCTGGGCGGCCGAGGTCAGGGACCCCATGTCCGACGCGTAGTCCAGGCCCGCTCCGAGCCGCAGCGCGCGGGTGCGCCGCACGAACGCCTCGGTGAACTCGTCCGCGACCTCCTCGTGGACGTACAGCCGCTCGATGGACATGCAGAGCTGCCCGGTGTTGGAGAAGCACGCCCGCACGGCGCCCTCGGCGGCGACCTCCACGTCGACGTCTTGGGCGACGTACATGGGGTTCTTGCCGCCCAGCTCGAGGGTCGCGGGGATGAGCCGCTCTCCCGCGCGCGCCGCGACGAGCCGCCCGGTGGCGGTGGAGCCGGTGAACGTCACCTGGTCGACGTGGTCGACCACCGCGGAGCCGATCTCGCCGTCGCCCACCACCACCTGCAGCACGCCCGGCGGCAGGCCGGCCTCCTCGAGCTGCTCGGCCGCCCACAGGGCCGTCAGGGCCGTCTGGGGGTCCGGGCGCATCACCACGGCGTTCCCGGCCGCCAGGGCCGGCAGCGCGTCCCCCAGGGTCAGCGTCAGCGGGTAGTTCCACGGCGCCACGATGCCCACCACGCCCAACGGGCGCCGCCGCACGTCCACCCGGGTCAGCAGCGGCAGCAGCCCGCGCACGCGGCGCGGCGCCAGGTAGGCGCCGGCCCGGTGGGCGTAGTGGCGGGAGATGATCGCGATGTCAGCGACCTCTTCGTACGCGCTCTGCCGGGACTTGCCGTTCTCCACCTGGATGAGGTCGAGCACGTCGCCCTGCCGTGCGAGGACCAGGTCGTGCAGGCGGAGCAGCACGGCGGCGCGCTCACGCAGCGGGGTGCGCTCCCAGAGGCGCTGCGCGCGGCGGGCGGCGGCGACCGCGCGCGCCACGTCGTCAGGTGTGGACAGCGGGATGGCCGCGATCGGCGCGCCCGTGTACGGCGAGTGCGTGGTGTGGGTGCGCGCGCCGGGCGACGTCACCACGCGGTCGAGCAGCGTGCGCACGTCGTCGGGCTCGAGCACGTACGTCGCCAGCGGGTCGGTCTCGGGGTCGATCAGCCGGGTGGGGTCAGGATCGTGCGCCATGCACCGAGGCTACGTCGGGAGCGCGGCCGATGCGGACGAACCGCGCTCCCGACGAGGCCGCGATCAGTGCGGCTGGTACGGCGAGACGACGACCTCGACCCGCTGGAACTCCTTGAGGTCCGAGTAGCCCGTCATCGCCATCGCGCGGCGCAGCGCGCCGACCAGGTTGAGCGTGCCGTCGGCGGTGTGGCCCGGGCCGAACAGGATCTGCTCGAACGTGCCGGCCTGGCCGACGCGCACCCTCTCGCCACGCGGCAGCTTCGGGTGGTGCGCCTCGGAGCCCCAGTGCCAGCCCTGGCCGGGGGCCTCGGTCGCCCGGGCGAGGGCCGCGCCGAGCATGACCGCGTCCGCGCCGCACGCGATGGCCTTGACCAGGTCGCCCGAGCGCCCGACGCCGCCGTCGGCGATGACGTGCACGTACCGGCCGCCCGACTCGTCGAGGTAGTCGCGCCGCGCCGCCGCGACGTCCGCCATGGCGGTGGCCATCGGCGCGTGGATGCCCAGCGAGACGCGCGTGGTGTGCGCCGCGCCCCCGCCGAAGCCGACCAGGACGCCCGCGGCGCCCGTGCGCATCAGGTGCAGTGCCGCGGTGTAGGTCGAGGCGCCGCCGACGATGACGGGCACGTCCAGCTCGTAGATGAAGCGCTTGAGGTTGAGCGGCTCGGCCCGCCCGGAGACGTGCTCGGCGGACACGGTGGTGCCACGGATGACGAACAGGTCCACTCCGGCGTCGACGACGACCTTGGAGAACTCCTGGGTGCGCTGCGGCGACAGGGCGCCCGCGACCGTCACGCCCGCGTCCCGGACCTCCTTGAGCCGCCGCGCGATCAGCTCGGGGTCGATGGGCGCCGCGTACATCTCCTGCATGCGCGCCGTCGACTCCGCGGCGTCGAGCCGCGCGATCTCGGCGAGCAGCGGCTCCGGGTCCTCGTACCGCGTCCACAGGCCCTCGAGGTCGAGCACCCCCAGACCGCCCGCCCGGCCCAGCGCGACAGCGGTGGCGGGGCTCATCACCGAGTCCATCGGCGCCGCCACCACCGGGATGTCGAAGTGATACGCGTCGATCTGCCAGCCGACGGAGACCTCCTCGGGGTCGCGCGTGCGCCGCGAGGGCACCACCGCCACGTCGTCGAAGGAGTATGCGCGCCGACCGCGCTTGCCGCGTCCGATCTCGATCTCGTTGCTCACGGTGACCAGGTTACCGGCGTGCCCCCACGCTCAGGCGCGCACGGCCTCCGCCACCACCTCGACCAGCATCGTGCAGAAGGCGGGCAGGTCGTCGGGCCCACGCGATGTGACGAGCGGCCAGCCGCGCTCCTGCCAGACGGACGCCTCCGCGTCGACCCACGTGGCCCCGGCGTTGCGCAGGTCGGTTGCCAGGCTCGGGTACGACGTCAGCGTGGCGCCGTCGGCGACGCCCGCGTCGATGAGCAGCCACGGCCCGTGGCAGATCGCGGCCACTGGCTTGCCCGCCTCGACGAACCCCCGCACCAGGGCCTGCGCCGCGGGCAGCACGCGCAGCCTGTCGGCGTTGACGGTGCCGCCAGGGATCACGAGCGCGTCGAACTCCGCCGCGACCACCGCGCCGAGCAGCCGGTTCACCGGATACGACGCGACCGGGTCGAGGTCGTTCGCGACGGTGGCCACGTCGCCGTCCTCGGGCGCCACGAGCTCCGCGGCGCCGCCCGCGTCGAGCACAGCGGTCCACGGCACGGTGAGCTCGGGGTCCTCGACCCCGGCCATGCTCGTGAGGAACGCGACCTTGGCTCCGGTCAGGGATGGCATCGGGACCTCCTGGAGTGTGGGGATTCCCACCCTCACATCGCGCGGACGGCCCCGCATCCCGGCTGCGCGCGCTCCGCGGACACGCCGTCCAGGGCCGGGCGGACGAGCGTGTGGGCGGCCGATGGCATGCTGGCCGCGCCACATGAGGAGGACGCACATGAGCTGGACCCAGGGGCCGCTGCTCGGCTTCGACACCGAGACGACGGGCGTCGACATCGACTCCGACCGGATCGTGACGGCGGCGCTGGTGCGCCGCGACGCCTCAGGCGCCCACGTCCAGACGTGGCTGATCAACCCCGGGGTGGAGATACCCGCCGCCGCGAGCGCGATCCACGGCATCACCACCGAGCGCGCCCGCGCCGAGGGCGTCGACCCGGCTGTGGCCCTCGAGGAGATCGCCGACGCCATCGCGGAGGCCCTGCTCCGGGACATCCCGGTCGTGGCCTACAACGCCACCTTCGACCTGTGCCTGCTCGACGCCGAGCTCGAGCGCCACGGGCTGCCCACTCTCCCCCAGCGCACCGGGCGGGACACCATGCCGGTGATCGACCCGCTCGTGCTGGACCGCCACGAGGACAGGTTCCGCAAGGGCAAGCGCAAGCTCGTGGACCTGTGCGGCCACTACGAGGTGGTGGACCCCGGCAGCCTGCACACCGCCGACGTCGACGTGGCGGCCACCTTGGACGTGCTCGACAAGATCGTGGCCCGCTTCCCACATCTGGCGGAGCTCGATCTGGCCGCCTTGCACGGCTACCAGGCCGAGGCGCATCGGGTCTGGGCCGAGCACTTCAACGCCTGGCGCCAGGGACGCGGCCTGCCCGGGCCCGGCGCCGGCGCCGAGTGGCTGCGGGTCCGTCCCCTGCTCAGCGACCCAAGCCCCAGCGAACTGGTCGCATCTCAAGCATGAGTTGCCCGCCCAGGCAATCGGGGTTACAAGTGACCCGCGCACCCTCACATCGGCGGCGCACATCTCATCCATGAGTTATCGTCGCGTGGTGACGATGACGAACGTGGTAGACACCAACGAGCACCTCACCCGCATCGGCGGCCTGGTCCGCAGCGCCCGGCAGCACCAGGGCCTGACCCAGCTCCAGCTCGCCGAGCTGCTCGGCACCAGCCAGAGCGCTGTGCACCGCATCGAGCAGGGCGCGCAGAACATCAGCCTCGACATGCTCACCCGGATCAGCGCGGCCCTCGACTCCGAGCTCGTGACCATCGGCGACCGACGGCACTCCCACCTGCGGGTGCACGGCGGCCAGCGGCTCTCGGGCCGCATCGAGGTGAACTCCAGCAAGAACGGGGCTGTGGCGCTGCTCTGCGCCTCGCTGCTCAACCGCGGCACCACGCGGCTGCGCCACGTCGCGCGCATCGTGGAGGTGGACCGCATCGTCGAGGTGCTGCGCAGCATCGGGGTGCGTGCCGTCTGGTCGCCCGACGGGCACGACCTCGAGATCAGCACGCCCGAACGACTCGACCTCGCGTCCATCGACGTCGACGCCGCCCGCCGCACCCGCTCGATCATCATGTTCCTCGGGCCGCTGCTCGGCCTCGAGCGCGAGTTCGCCCTCCCGTACGCGGGGGGCTGCGACCTGGGCACCCGCACCGCCGAGCCGCACCTCATCGCGCTGCGGCCCTTCGAGCTCAGCGTGACGACCACCGGCGGCTTCTACCAGGCGACCGTCGGCGCCGCGCAGGACCGCGACCTGAGCGTCGTGCTCACCGAGCGGGGCGACACCGTCACCGAGAACGCGATCATGGCCGCCGCGCGGCGCAACGGCGTCACGACCATCCGCAACGCGAGCTCCAACTACATGGTCCAGGACCTGTGCTTCTTCCTCGAGCTCCTCGGCGTGCGGATCGAGGGCATCGGCACCACGACGCTGCGGGTGCACGGGATCCCGGAGATCGACGCCGATGTCGAGTACACCGTCTCCGAGGACCCAGTCGAGGCGATGAGCCTGCTCACCGCGGGCATCGTCACCGGCTCGGAGATCACCGTCGCCCGCGTGCCGATCGAGTTCATGGAGATCGAGCTCGCGACCCTCGCCGAGATGCGGCTGCGGTTCACCGTCTCCGAGGAGTACCTGGCCGACAACGGCCGCACACGCCTCGCCGACGTCACAGTGCACCCCAGCGAGCTGAGGGCCCCGGCCGACAAGATCCACCCGATGCCGTTCCCCGGCCTCAACATCGACAACCTGCCGTTCTTCGCGGTCATCGCCGCCTGCGCGCAGGGCCACACCCTCATCCACGACTGGGTGTACGACGGTCGGGCCATCCACCTCACCGACCTCACCCGCCTCGGCGCCGACGTCCGGCTGCTCGACCCGCACCGCCTCGACGTGCAGGGGCCCACCCGGTGGTCCGGCGCCGAGGTCAGCTGCCCGCCGGCGCTGCGCCCCGCCGTCGTCATCCTGCTGGCGATGCTGGCCGCGAAGGGCACGTCGGTGCTGCGCGACGTCGACATCATCGCGCGGGGCTACGAGCAGCTCCAGGAGCGCCTGGTGAGCCTCGGCGCGCAGATCGAGACGTTCCGCGACTGAGCCGCACCGCCATCCACATGACGAGGCCCACGGCGTTGATCGCCGTGGGCCTCGTCAGGTCAGAACGCCTCGGGCGCCATGCGCCCTGAGCCAGCGCGCCCGCAGTGTCAGCGGCTCGAGTAGTTCGGGGCCTCGGAGACCATCTGCACGTCGTGCGGGTGCGACTCCTTGAGCCCGGCCGGGGTGATCCGCACGAACTTGCCGCGCTCCTGCAGCTGCGGGATGGTCCGCGCGCCGACGTAGAACATCGACTGGTGCAGACCGCCCACCAGCTGGTGCGCGACGGCGCCGAGCGGGCCCCGGTAGGGCACCTGGCCCTCGATGCCCTCGGTGATGATCTCGTCGTCCGAGAGGTCGCCCTGGAAGTAGCGGTCCTTGGAGTACGAGCGACGGTCGCCGCGCGACTGCATGGCGCCGAGCGAGGCCATGCCCCGGTAGCGCTTGAACTGCTTGCCGTTGACGAACACCAGGTCGCCAGGCGACTCGTCGCAGCCCGCGAGCAGCCCGCCGAGCATCACGCTGTCGGCGCCTGCGACGAGCGCCTTGGCGATGTCGCCCGAGTACTGCAGGCCGCCGTCGCCGATCACCGGGACACCCGCGGGCTTCGCGGCCAGCGACGCCTCGTAGATCGCCGTCACCTGCGGCACGCCCACGCCCGCCACCACGCGCGTGGTGCAGATCGAGCCCGGGCCCACGCCCACCTTGATCGCGTCGACGCCGGCGTCCACGAGCGCCTGCGCGCCCTCACGGGTGGCGATGTTGCCGCCGATGATCTGCACGTCCCGTGTCGCGGGGTCCTTCTTGAGCCGGCGCACCATGTCGAGCATGAGCCGCGCGTGGCCGTTGGCCGTGTCGACCACGAGCACGTCGACGCCCGCCTCGACGAGCGCGATGACCCGCTCCCAGGCGTCGCCGAAGAACCCAACGGCGGCGCCGACCACCAGGCGGCCCTCGCCGTCCTTGGTCGCCGACGGGTACTTCTCGGACTTCACGAAGTCCTTGACGGTGATGAGGCCCTGCAGCACGCCAGCGGCGTCCACGAGCGGGAGCTTCTCGACCTTGTGCTTGGCCAGCAGCCCGGCGGCGTCGTCGCGCGAGATGCCGACGGGCGCGGTGACCAGCGGCATCGACGTCATCGTGTCGCGCACCAGCCGCGTGCCGAACTCCTCCGGCGGCACGAAGCGCAGGTCGCGGTTGGTGATGATGCCGAGCAGCCGCTGCTGGAGGTCGACGACCGGCAGCCCGGAGACCCGGTACTTGCCGCACAGCTCGTCGAGCTGGGCAAGCGTCGCGTCGGGGCCGATGGTGACGGGGTCGGTGATCATCCCCGACTCGGAGCGCTTGACCAGGTCCACCTGGTGCGCCTGCGCCTCGATCGACAGGTTCCGGTGCAGGATGCCGATGCCGCCCTGTCGGGCCATCGCGATGGCCATGCGCGCCTCGGTGACGGTGTCCATGGCCGCCGAGACGAGCGGGAGCGCGATAGAGATCTCGCGCGTCAACCGGGTCGTGGTGTCGACTTCACTGGGGATGACGTCAGTCTCGCCGGGGAGCAGCAGGACGTCGTCGTAGGTCAGACCGATCCGCCCGAACGGGTCGGATGGGACAGGGGATCCGGGGGTTCCGAGGTCGGTCATCCGTCGATGATACGTCGCCTCACAGTGACGACGAAGACCCCCAGGACAGCGCGCGGGGGGCCGCCGCTCAGCGGATGAGGCCGCGCCGGAGCCCTATCGCGACGGCCTGCGCGCGGTCGGCTGCGCCGAGCTTGCGGAACAGCCGGCGGGCGTGCGTCTTGACGGTGTCCTCGGACAGGAAGAGCTCGGCGCCGATCTGGGCGTTCGAGCGGCCGTTGCTCATGCCGATCAGCACCTCGACCTCGCGCTTGGTCAGCGCGACCTCCTCCAGGCCGCCGCGCTGGGTGGGCGCGTCGACGGCGTGGTCGACTGTCGCCTCGGCGCGCAGGGCCGTCGGGGCGCCGGCGGCCGCGACGGACGGGCTGGCGAGGACGTGCGCGGCGACGGCCGACAGCTCGGCGCGGCCGACGTCTGGCGCGAGGAAGCCGCGGGCGCCCAGCGAGATGGCCCGGTCGAGGGCGACCTCGTCGCCCGGCACGGCCAGCATCACGATGGTGGCGGAGGGGGCGATGCTCCGCAGGCGGCGGATCGCCTCCACCGGCCCAGGGCCGGGAAGGTGGGCGTCGAGCAGCACCACTGTGGGCGGGATGCGCCGCGCGAGGGTGGTGAGCTCCTCGGCTGTCTCGGCGGAGCGCACGGGTGCGAGCGACGGGACTCCGAGGGCGGTCAGGACCAGGCGCTCGCGCACCACAGTCGAGCCGTGACAGACCACGACTCCAGCCATCGGACCCTCCCTTGCCGCCCGCGAGTCTCGCGCGCTGTCATCAGTCTTTATCGACGCGGCGTGGCGCAACGTTAGACCACGGCGCGGGTGAAAGGCCCCAGACGTCAGCATGCGTTCCCTGCGCCCGGCTTGGGCGTTCGGTCAGGCTCGTTCCTCAGGCGCTCACGGCGAGCGCCTCGGCGAGGGCGCCGGCGAAGGTGCGGGCCCTGTGCACCGACCGCCCGAGCGGCAGGGCGCGCGCGGCGTCGTCGTCGGCGAGGACGACGAACTGTGGCGTGTCGGGCTGCGCGTCCGCGAGCGCGGCGACCACGCCGAGCTCGGGGGCGGCGAGCTCGCTGATCGTCACCACGGCGGCGGGGCGCGTCATCGCGGCGATCTCGAGGACGCGGTGCGACTCGACCGGGCCGGCCACGAT
>JAEWEI010000431.1 GCA_023389545.1 Actinomycetes bacterium
GCGCAGGCCTACCGCGTCCTGACCGGGCCGGTAGGCTGTGCGACCGTCGAGGGGCCTGTAGCTCAGCTGGTCAGAGCGCCGCGCTTACACCGCGGAGGTCGCCGGTTCGAAACCGGCCGGGCCCACCACGATGAACGTGCAGGTCAGAGCGATATCCACCGCCACGCCAGGCGTCTCTGAGGTCGAATCGGGGGGCTCAGAGCCCCCGCGACTCCGATGCGCTGACCTGCGGTTATGCGCGCTTGTTGTCGCTCGCAGCCCCAGGCAGCTGGCGAGGGGTCGGGTGATCTGGTCGGGGATCGCGGCGAGGAGCCGGTCCAGGGCGGTGCCGCAGGTGGGCAGATGTACGCGGTGTCGGGGACGGGACGCTTCCCGTCGAAAGCGCACAGGGCAGGGGTGGTTATCTCACAACCTCTCAGGCTTGTTCGGAGCCTAAACAAGCGTCCAGCCTTGTGGGAGAGACATGTCGGACTCAGCTCATGCGATGCCCGCTGCATGCCGATCTCGATCGACGTGACCGTTGACGTGTGGCTGGACGGATTGGGATCGGCGATGGTCGGTGGCCTCGTTGCCGCTGCGACCGCTGTGCTGGTCGTCAAGATGCAGGCCCGGGAAGACCGCGGGCGCGAGAATCGCGCCGAGGATGTGCGCGTCGCTGTCGCGCTGCAACGGTCGGCTATCGCATACGTGTACGCGATCTCCGACAAGGAAGCGAAGGAGTCCGTGGTCAACGGTGCGGTGCTTGACCTCTGGGCTAATGCCTCCGAGGCGATCACCCGTCGACCGCAGGACGACACGTTTCGGGACTGGGTGACGATCTTCCAACGGTCCCTCATCGCAACCACCGATTCGTGGCGGACGGTCGTTCGATCGGCACCAAGGGGCGCCGATCTCACTGATGGGTTGCGCACCCTCATCACGTGGTCCAACTCGAACACGCAGGCGATCGCTTCCCACCTCGAGGAGGGAAAGGCGCTTGGTGAGCGGCCCGCCGCGCTCGAGTTCGCGTTCGGCAACGACTGACGCGTCTCACGCCGCTGCAACCCACGGCGGGGCGGCCTCATGCGTCGCCCTCGCGGTGCATGGCTTCGTCAGCCAGCACAAACGCGCACACGACCGCTGGCCGGGCCGGCTCGGCGTGCTCGCATGTGTCGTGCACGAGCTCGTCGTCGACGAAGCGCACGATGTCGCCGGGCGGATGGGGTGTTCGCCCGCGCCGCAGCGGCCGTGACAGCGGATCGAGAATAGGGCAGCCAGAGCCCCTCCCCACGGCTAGTTAGCGCTGACGGGGGCGGGGCGGTAGCCGGTGTGACGTAACGGCTACTCGCCGTGCGTCCGCTGCCGATGGTCGGGACGCGAGCATCAAGCCGAACGAAGAACCGACACTCATCCAACTCCAGATCGATGCGCGCATGAAGGAGTCAGACGTCAGAGCGTTCGTAGACGCTCCAATCCCTTGGCGGTCTTGACCTCGACGATGACGCCGGAGCAGAGACCGATGTCGTCGCGGTAGTAGCGGCCGGTCAGGGTGAGCCGGTCTGCCAGGGGGAAGCCGCGGGCGCGGGCCGCGCGCACGACGACGGTCTCCGCGGCGGTGCCGATCTCCTTGGATCGGGTCGTCATGATCGGGGTGTCCTTCGCTCGAGGATGAGGCGGCGCCCGGCCTGCTCGGCCTCGGTGTCGCAGTGGGTGATGAGTGCGAGCTGACGGTGCAGCTCGGCGTCGTGGCGGATGCGGGGCGCTTCGGCCCGCGCGGCGGCCGCGGCCTCTCGGCGTGCCTGGACGCGGGCCCGGTAGGTGGCGATCAGCTGGTCGCGGCGGGGAGCGGCAGGCATGGTCCGGATGTCCGCCCACCTGAGCGACACAGGCACGGCGGTGGTCATGAGGTCTCGTCCGGGGTATGCCGCTCGATGTGGCGCTGCCTCGATGCGCGGCCCCGGCCATTAACGCCATCCCGGCAGCGACCTCGCGCGGGCGAAACATCCGGAACAGTGCGTCGGACATGAGGTCGCGTGCGCGGCGGAGGTCCGACGGCATGACAGGCCCGGCGGCTTAGCGATGTCAAGGGCATGGCCCGAGAACTCGTCGCGGTGACCCTCTACGTGCCGATCGACCAGGTGGATATCAAGGTCACAGCCATCTCCAGCTGAAAGGCCGAGGTGGGGAAACGGGTGGCGGATCGTCCAGGCCGCTCGAGTGGGTGGCGTCCGCCCTGCTAGCGTCGGCGTCCGTGCACGTCGGCGAGTTGAACCTGTTCCCTGTGAAGTCTCTGCGCGGTGTCTCGGTCGAGTCCGCCGGCGTCGAGCGGCAGGGCTTGGCCGGCGACCGCCGTTGGATGGTGGTGGATGAGAGCGGGGCGACGCTGACGGCGCGCAAGCACCCCGAGATGCTCGCGATCACCGCCACCCCCGCGGCGGGGGGTGTCGTGCTGCATGCCGCCGGGCGGGATCCACTGAGCGTCCCGGAGCCTGCTGGCCCCGCGGACACGGCCGTGACCCTGTCGCGGGTCGGCGTGGCCGCCGCCGCCGATGGCCAAGCGCATGCCTGGCTGTCGGAGGTGCTCGGCCGGCCCGTCCGCCTGGTGTGGCTCGACGACCCGT
>JAEWEI010000449.1 GCA_023389545.1 Actinomycetes bacterium
TAGTACGAGTCGGCTGCGCGCAGCCGCTCGGGCGGGCCCTGCTCGACGACCCTGCCGCCGACCAGCACGACCACCTCGTCGACGTCCTGCACGGTGGTGAGCCGGTGCGCGACGACCAGCACGGTGCGGCCCTGGCCGGCGCGCTCGAGCGCTTCCACGAGGGCGGCCTCCGAGGCGGCATCCACCTGGGACGTGGGCTCGTCGAGCACCAGCACGGGGGCGTCCTTCAGCAGCGCCCGGGCGACGGCCACGCGCTGCGCCTGCCCACCCGAGAGGCTGACCCCGCGCTCGCCGACGCGGGTGGCCAGGCCGTCCGGGAGCCCGCGCACGTGGTCGGCGAGGTTCGCCTCGGCGAGCGCGTGCCACAGGCGCTCGTCGTCGGCGTCGGGGGCCGCCAGGCGCAGGTTGTCCGCGAGGGTGCCGGTGAACAGGTACGTGCTCTGGGCGACGACGGAGAGCTGGGCACGGGCCCAGTCCAGCGGCGCCGCGGCGAGGTCGTGGCCACCGATGCGCACCGTGCCGGAGGTGGGCCGCAGGTGGCCCTGGAGCAGCGAGGTGACAGTCGTCTTGCCTGACCCGGACGGCCCGATGAGGGCGGTGCGCCCGCCGACGGGGACGGTCAGGCTGACGCCGTCGAGCACCGGGTTGCCGCCCGGGTAGGCGAACCGCACGTGCTCGAGCGCCACGGCGGACGTGGCGGCGCCGTCGTCGGACGCGGTGCGCTCGGCCGTCGTCGCGGGCGAGCGCAGGCTCACGGCCGGGGCCTCGACGCCCTCGGCGTCCACCACGTCCGGGACCGTCGAGAGCACGCCCTCGATCTCGCGCACCGCGGCGCGCCCGCCCATCCCCACGTAGAAGAACTGGCCGATGCGGTCGAGCGGCTCGAGCAGCACCGTGGACACGAGCACCACGGCCACCGCCTGGCCGGGGGTGATGGCGCCATCGCGCAGCCGTGCCATCGCCAGGCCCGCGGCGGCGGTGACCATGCCGAGCGAGAACGCGGAGTCCACGATCAGCAGCACGAGCTGGTTGCCGGCGAGCAGGCGCATGACCTGCAGGCGCAACTGCTCGGCGGCGTGGGCCAGCTCGGCGCCCTTGGCCTCTGCCCGGTGGAACGCCGTCGACGTGGGCAGCCCTTGCAGGCCGTCGAGGAACTGCGCGGCGAACCGCCGGCCCGTGGCGCGGTACTCGTCGGACACCTTGCGGAACACCCGCTGGAAGCCGCCCACCAGCACCGGGATGGCCGGCACCGCCAGCGCCAGCCACCCGGCGACCACCCAGTCCACCGTCGCGCCGAGCACCGCCAGCGCGATGAGCGGCACCGTGAGGGAGGCGATCATCGGGCCGATGAAGGTGGACTCGTAGAAGGCGGCGCGCTCGACGCCGTCGGTGGCCGTCGACACGAACCGCCCGGACCGCTGCTGGGTGCGGAACGTGACGCCGAGCCGGAAGAGCTGGCGCAGCAGCACGTCACGACGCTCGCCCTCGCGCGCGCCCACGCCGACCAGGCTCAGGTGCGATCCCAGGTAGGCGCTGACCGCGGCGGCGAGCAAGCCGAGGATGACGGTGGCCATCGCGCCCGCGCCGGGGCGGTCACCCGAGCGCGCGGCGTCCAGGACGGCGCCGACGCCGACGAAGGCGACTGTGGTGCTCGCGGCCGTGACCCACGTGAGAGCGGCGGGGATGAGCACGACGTGGCGCGGCAGCGCGGGGGTGAGCGGTGTGGCCATGGTCAGATTTTAGGGTTGCCTGCCCTAAGGGGGTGGACGTTGGTCCTGGGCCGCGTGCCCCGCGGCGTGGCCGAGGGCCGCGGCGCTCGGGACGGCAGCCCACGTGAGGGCGTACTGACAGTGCGTGCCTCGCCAGTGCCTGCCACGGCGGGCCGTCATCGCGTTGGATGCCTGGTGGGTTCGCAGGCCTGTGACCCCACACTTCGAAGAAGGAGACAGCTCCGTGCGAGCCACCCTCATGCACGGCGCCGGGGACGTCCGCGTCGAGACGATCCCCGACCCGGCGCTCCAGCAGCCGACCGACGCGATCGTGCGGGTCGTCGCCGCCTGCGTGTGCGGGTCCGACCTGCACCCGTACCGCTCCATGGCCTCCCGCGACGGCGGCGTCCAGATGGGCCACGAGGCCGTGGGGATGGTCGAGGAGATCGGCCCGGGAGTCACCGGCGTGACACCCGGCGACCTGGTCATCGTGCCGTTCGCGTTCTCAGACAACACGTGCGCGTTCTGCCGCGACGGCGTCCAGACGTCCTGTGAGCACGGCGGGTTCCTGTCCGCCGCCCAGGCCGAGCTGCTGCGCGTGCCGCAGGCGTCCGGCACCCTCGTCCCCGTCCCCGCCGATGCCGACGAGGCGCTGCTGCCCTCGCTGCTGACCCTCTCGGACGTCTACCTCACCGGCCACCACGCGGCGCACACCGGGCGGGTCTCCCCGGGGAAGACGGTCACGGTGATCGGCGACGGCGCCGTCGGACTGTCCGCGGTGCTCGCCTCCCGCGAGTTGGGCGCCGAGCGCATCATCCTCATGGGCCGGCACCAGGCCCGCACCGACCTGGGCCGCGAGTTCGGCGCCACCGACGTCGTCGCGGAGCGCGGCGCGGAGGGGGTCGCGGCGGTCATGGACCTCACCGGCGGCGAGGGCAGCCACGTCGTCCTCGAGGCCGTGGGCCACCTGCCCGCCTACGAGCAGGCCTACGGCGTCGTCCGCCCGGGAGGCGTGATCTCACGGGTGGGCGTGCCCCAGTACGAGCGGGCGCCGATCGGCTTCGGCTCGCTGTTCGGCAAGAACGCGACCCTCACGGGCGGCCCGGCTCCCGTGCGCGCCTACATCGAGGC
>JAEWEI010000089.1 GCA_023389545.1 Actinomycetes bacterium
GCCGTGGCCTGCGCGGCCCGCTGCTCCCGGCGGGCGTCCCAGCTGCCCGATCGCGCGCCGAGCGCTTCGACGACCTGGTGCTCGCCGCGGTGGAGCGGCTCGAGCGCCGGTGGTCGCGCCAGCTCGAGGGCACCGAGTTCGCCGTCGAGGACGTGCCGCCCTCGAACCCGGCGCCGTGGGAGCGCGGCGGGGTCCCGCTGGGCCGCTGCTTCCCCGCCGACGCGGGCCTCCCGGCGCGCGTGGTCGTGTATCGCAGGCCCGTGGAGACCCGCGCGCTGGACGACGCGGACCTGGACGACCTGGTCCGCGAGGTCGTCGTCGAGCAGGTCGCGCACCTGCTCGGGCGTTCCCCCGAGGATGTGGACCCGGAGTATCGGGACGGGCACTAACCTGATCCGACCATGAGCACCGCCGGTCCCGCCCACGTCCGTGTCGTCTGCGTCGTCTTCAACCCCGGAGCCGAGCTGAAGGACTTCGCCGTCTCTCTCCAGGGCGCGACCCGCCACCGGGTCGAGTTGGTGCTGGTGGACAACGGGACCGATGACACCGTCACCCGCGCCGTCGCCGACGCGCACGGCGCACGGGTGCTCACGCCCGGCGCCAACCTCGGCTACGGCTCGGGCGCGAATGCGGGCGCCCAGGGCGCCGACGCCCCGTGGCTCGTGGTGGCGAACTCCGACCTGGTGTGGGGCCCCGGCTCCCTGGACGAGCTGATCGACGCCGCCGCGCGCCACCCGCGCGCCGGCTCGTTGGGCCCGGCGCTGCTCAACCCCGACGGCACCGTCTACCCCTCGGCGCGTGAGCTGCCCTCGTTGACCCAGGGCGCCGGCCACGCCCTGTTCGCCCGGGTGTGGCCGGCGAACCCGTGGACCCGCGCCTACCAGCAGCGCCAGCAGCTCGCGGGCGCCGAGCGGGCCGCGGGGTGGCTGTCCGGGGCCTGCCTGCTGCTGCGGCGCGAGGCGTTCGAGCAGGTCGGCGGGTTCGACAGCTCGTACTTCATGTTCTTCGAGGACCTGGACCTGGGCGAGCGGCTCGGCCAGGCCGGCTGGGACAACGTGTACGTGCCGACGGCGCGCGTGACGCATGTCGGCGGCACCTCCTGGCGTGAGCGCCCGGCCCGCATGATCTCGGCGCACCATGAGAGCGCCGCGCTGTACCTGCGGCGCCGGTACCACCGCTGGTACCAGTGGCCCGTGCGCGCCGCCGGCCAGATCGGCCTCAAGGTGCGCGAGCGCCTCGAGCTGCGCGCCGCACGCTGACCTGCGTGCCGAGGGGGCCGTTGCCCCCGCCGAGCGTCAGCCCAGGCCGATCGCGCTGCCCTGCCGCACGCTGACCCGTGCCGCCTCCGGCGCCGCAGGGGCGGGCGACAGCACCGCGGCCAGCACACCGTCCGCCTGCGCGACCTCCGCCACCACGGCGAACGCCCAGACGGCGTCGGTGTTGGCGGCGACCAGCTCGACGCCTGCGACGTCGGCCCCGCGCCCCGCCAGCGAGACGCGGACTGTGCTCCCCTGGGGAACCTGCACCGCCTGCTCGTCGAGCACCTCGCCGCGCTGGCCGTAGGAGCGCAGCACCGCCTCGCCCGAGCCAGCCCGTGCCGGGTCGCCATCGAGCGAAACGCGGGCGACCACGGCTGTCGCCGCGACGCCGGGCGGGATCGCGACGAGCCCGCCCGCCGTGGGCGCGGCCGCAGCGGCCCACGCGCGTTCAAGCGTCGGAGTGGGGTCCAGCTCGGTGGGAGCCCCGGCCCGGGTCAGCATCGCCGCGGCGACGACAGGCACGTCGGCGTCGACCACCACCGTGTAGCCGCCTGCCGGGAGGCCGCCCAGCGGGACGTCTGTCACCGCTCCCCCGGTCAGCGGGACCTCGTCCGCGCCCGGAAGGGAGACGGGGCCGTCCTCGCCGAGCAGCGTGAGACGGGCCGAGGCGCCCTCGGCGCCGGGCGCCAGGAGGCGCAGCACCGGCTGGTCCGCGTCGTCGACGCTGGACTCCTCGACCATGACCCCCGAGACCACCTGCCGTGCGGCTGGCGCCGCGCCCCGGACCACCAGGTCGGCGCCGGCGGCGGTGAAGCCCTCGAGCCGCGAGTCCTGCAGGTGCGCGGCGACGGCCCCGCCGGTGGTCGTCAGGCGCGCCACCAGGCGGCGCTGCTCGGCTGCCACACCGGAGAGCACCACCACCCGCCGCGCGCCGGGGGCCACGAGGTAGTGGGCGGACCCCGCGAGCTCGATCGGCCCCGCCGGGCCCCACAGCTCCACTGCGACATCCGTGGGGGTCGCGCCCGGGTTCTCGATCACCAGGGAGGCTGTGCTGCCGATCTCGGTGCTGCCGCCCACCAGCCACAGGTCCGATCCGGGGGCCTGGCAGCCGGCAGCCAGAAGGCCGCGCAGGTCGCCCGCGGAGACCAGCGCCGACGTGACGCCGGCCAGCAGCGCCGGGCTCCCGTTCTGCGCGTCGCCCTGCAACAGCACCGGGGCTGTGGGCTCGGCGACGAGGGCCGTGCGGGCCTCCTGCCCTGCGAGCCCCGACACCGGGCTGCTCTCGCCGAGGAGGGTCATCTCGGCGGGGGCCGCATCGTCCTCCCCGTCCGGGACGCTGAGCCCGCGCACCCGCTGCACCGGCGCGACGGGCGTGGTGTCGAACCCGCCGGCGCCCGTGGCCTCCGATTGCTGCAGCGGCCCCGGGCACACCAACGTGGTGCGTGCCGGGGCGACCTCGACGGAGGTCGCGGGAGCCTGCGCCGGCGCTGGCGCGCCGACGATGCCGGCGGCGCCCACGACGGCGCCCACGGCGCCCAGCACCACGATCCCGGAGGCGGCGCGGGTGAGCCGTGCGGCCCAGCGGGGGGCGGTCATCGGCGTCCTGCCTTTCGTCGACGGAAGGGCAGTGCGAGCAGCACCGTCACCACCACCACAGAACCCTGGACAGTGAGCCACAGCTCCCGGTGGTCCCCCTGGTGGCTCACCACGAGGCGGCCGCCGTCCGGCCCGAGCTCGAACGCCTGCCGCCAGTCTCCCTCGCCCTCCACTGCCGTCAGCGGCCGGCCGTCGAGCGTCGCCGTCCAACCGGCGCTGGCGCGCTCCGCCAGGACGACGCGGCGCGACGCCGAGCCCGTGGCGACCTGCGTGTCCACCGTGCGCCGGTCGGAGTCGAGCGCGGTGACGTCGTCGGGGTCGTCCCCCTCGGCCAGCCGCGCCCACGTGCTGACTGTGACCGGTGCGGAGCCGCCGGGCGCAGCGGACGCCTGTACCCGCCAGATGGCGCCGGCCGCGTTCTCGGTGATGCGCTCGAGGCCCGCGGTGGAGTCCAACCGGGCCACCAGCTCGGCCCGCCTGCGGGCCTGCGACGCCTCTGCGTCGGCGCCCTCGGGCGACGGCGGCACCAGGACGTCGCCCACCGCGAACTCGGCGAGCTCTGGCGCCACGTCACCGCTGGTGGCGGCGGAGATCCGCGCCACCAGGCTGTCGAGGCGCGACTCGGGAGCGTCGGCCTCGGCGGCCTGCGCCCCCCGCAGCGGGCCCTGCACTGTGCGGGTCCACACCGTGGCCGACTGGTCCATCAGGAGCGGCCCGTCGCCCCGCACGAGCTGCCAGGTGACGACCCCGTCAGGCGTGGCGTCGATCATCAGCACCCGTGACCCCCGGGGCGCCGACTGGGCCTGCTGCCCCACGGCGGGGACCACGAACCGGTCCAACGCGACCACCTGCGCCAGCCCGTCCGCACGCGCCTGCCATGCCCAGCCGCCGAGGCTGGCCACGACCACCGCGCCGGCGAGGACGCCGCCCAGCACCGCCATGGGCTGTCGCCAGCCGAACGACGCCCGGCCGAGGCGATCGCGCAGCCCCTGGGCGCCGAGCAGGGCGGCGGCCAGGAAGCCGGCAGCGGCGAAGGAGACGCCCGCGCCCGGCCAGCCCCGCACGATCTGGCCGTCGGCGGCCGCCACGTCCACCAGCCCGCTC
>JAEWEI010000124.1 GCA_023389545.1 Actinomycetes bacterium
CCAGGTGAGAGGCGCCACCCCCGGATCCATGACGCGAAAGCAGCGGGCGCGTTCGGGACGTTTCCCACCGATACCCCCAACTGTGCAAGGCTGGCCCCCAGATGGCGCACCCGTGGCGGTGCGCGTCGGGGCGAAGGGGCCCACGGCGGTCCTCCGCCCGGGTGATGAGGAGGTTCGGCGAGCGATGGGCGCGACGGGATCCGAGGGCATAGCCCGCGGTGATGCCGAGCTCATCAGCGCTGCCCGCGAGGGCGACGCCGCGGCCTTCGGCCTCCTGTACGAGCGGCACGCGGGCGCCACCTGGGCCGTCGCCCGGCAGTACACCAACTCGGCAGCCGATGCCGAAGACGTGGTCGCGGAGGCGTTCACCAAGGTCTTCGCGATCCTCAAGGGCGGCGGCGGCCCTGATGTCGCGTTCCGCGCCTACATCTTCACGACCGCCCGACGGCTCGGCCTGCAACGTGTCCAAGCCGGCAACCGCACCCAGCCCACGGACGACGTCCAGGTGCTCGAGGCGGCGCTCGAACCGGAGTCGTCCACCGAGGCGCCGGCTCTTGCGGACTTCGAGCGGGGGGTGGTCGGACGCGCCTACAGCACGCTGCCCGAGCGGTGGCAGGCGGTGCTCTGGTACACCGAGGTCGAGTCGCTGAGCCCCGCGAAGATCGGGCCGCTACTGGGCCTCTCGGCGAACGGCGTCGCTGCCCTCGCCTACCGGGCGCGGGAGGGGCTGCGCCAGGCGTACCTCCAGCAGCACCTGCAGGATCCGCTCGACTCCGGTTGCCGGACGATCGCGGGCAAGCTCGGCGCCTACGTGCGCGGCGGGCTCGCCACCCGGGAGACCGCGCACGTCGACCAGCACCTCGAAGGGTGCGGTGAGTGCCGCGCCTTGCTGCTCGAGCTCGGCGACGTGAACCACGGCATGCGCGCGGTCATCGCCCCGCTGGTGCTCGGCGCCCTCGGCCTCGGCGCCTTGGCGCAGCCGCTGCCTGTCGGCGGTGGGCTCGCCGCAGGATTCGCGGCACTGGGCGTGGCACCCGCCACGACGACAACGGGCGCGGTTGCCGGCACAGGGCCCGCGGCGGCCCCTGGAACCGCGACCACATCCGGCACGACCGCGTCCGGAACGACCACAGGCTCGGCGACGGCATCCGGCGCGGGGACGACGGGCGCCACGTCCGCCTCGGGAGGGCTGGCGTCGGCCGCTGGCGCCAGCGCCACCGCCGTGAGCGCCACAGCGGCGGGCGCCGGCGCGGCGACGGCCGGCGGGGCTGCCGCGGTGGGGATCGGCGGGCTGCTCGCGTCGCTGCCGCTGGCAGTGATCGGCATCGCGGCCTCGGTGGTGGTGGTCACGGCAGTCGCGGCGGCCGGCGTCCTCGGCGTGTTCTCCTCGGAGGCTCCGCCCGACACGGCCTCCGACGTGGCGACCACCTCCACCCGGGAGCCGACCGCCGCGGAGTCACCGGCGACCCGTCCCGCGGCGCCCGCGAGCCCCGCCCCTGGTGACGAGCCGCCCCCGGCGGTGCCCGAGCCACCCCCGGCGCAACCCACCACGTCACCCGACGCCGTGATGACCCCCGTGGCCATCCCACCGGCGATCGCGGGACCCGTCGCCCCGCCCGCGGCCGGCACGTCTGAGCCGCCCTTTGAGGCTCCGCCCACAGGCGCGAGCAGCGAGCCGGACATCGAGCCCACCGCCGACGAGACCGCCTCGCCGACTCCGACGCCAACGTCCGCCCCGACCCCGACGGCCACCCCCACGCCGACGCCCGCGCCCACACGTACACCCGCGCCCACGCCGGAGCCGACGTACCTCCCGGCGCAGATCACCCTCCCGGCCGCCGCCGGCCCGGTGGTGCTGATCGCCGACGGCGCCGAGCAACTCATCGGCGTCCCGATCGAGAACACCGGCGGCGTCGCCGCGACAGGGCTGCGTGCCCAAGTCCAGCTGCCGCACGGCGCCGTCCTCGCCTCGTCGAGAGTGCAGCTCGCGGTGTTGTCCGACGGCCGTGCGCTGGCGTCACCGTCCGTGGTGGCCAAGCGGTTCGCCGTCGGCGGCACGGGCCAGTGGGTCTGCGCCGGCGAGCCGGGAAGCGACTCCGCCGAGTGCGCGCTCGACAGGCTCCCCGCCGGCTCGAGGGCCGTTCTGACGCTGCGAGTCGTGGTCGATGAGTCGGCGCTCGGCGCCACCGACGCGGCTGTGGCGATCCAGGTCACGGGCGATGAGCTCACGCCGATGCGGCTGCGGGCGCCCGTGGTGGTGCACCGCCAGGCGCGCCTCGAGATGCGGGCTCCCGAGTCGCTCGACGTGATCGAGGGCCAGACCCGGCAGTTCCTGGTGACCGTCGCGAACCGTGGTGACGTGCGGGCCCGCGCTGTCGAGGTGCGCGTCGCAGCGCCGGCGGGCGTGGAGTGGTCGGGCACAGGCGATGGCGTGGCGGCGGGCTGGGTGTGCTCGCCCGAGGCCGCGTCGCTGCTGTGCGCGCACGAGGGCATCGAGCCCGGCGCGCAGGCCCCGTTGGCTTTGGCGGTGCGACCATCTGCCACTGCCGAGCCGGGCCCCATCGACGGCGCCGTGCAGGTCAGCGCCAGCGCGCCGGGCGCCCTGAGCGGGCAGGCAAGCGTCGGCGTCACCGTGCGGGGATCGCGCCTGGGATTCGGGGCGACACCGCTGGCGCGGCTCGTCGACGGGCGCGATGGCCGCGTGACCTTCTCCGTCCTCAACTCCGGCAACCACCCGGCAGGCGGGACCGTCGCGCACGTCACACTGCCCCGCCACGTCGTGGCAGACGCCACGCCCGCGGAGGACAGCCAGGGGGCGTGCACGGCTGTCAGCCCGACGGTGGTCCGGTGCGAGCTCGACACCGTGGCCCCCGGCCAGGAACAGCCAGTGGTGCTCGGCGTGAAGGCGATCGCCGCGGGCGCAGGAGAGGTCACGGTGCGGCTCAGTGGCGGCACCGGCGGCGACGTCACGGCGAAGGCTCCCGCCGAGGCGGCGTCCGGCGGACTGGCCCCCCGGTTCAGCCGGACCGGAGGGTGGACGGCCACACAGGTGGGCGCCCCACTGCTCGCCTGCCTGGGCGCCCCCGGCAC
>JAEWEI010000267.1 GCA_023389545.1 Actinomycetes bacterium
GGGTCGCCGAGGTGGCCACGAGCGTCGCGAGCGAGTCGGGCGGCCTCGCCGACGCCGCCGGCGCGCTCACCGCGGCGTCGCGCGAGACGGCGACGGCCGCGCAGGACTCAATGGAGATCGTCGCCTCGCTCGAGCGCTCGTCCGTCGAGATCCAGCACGCGGTCGAGGTCATCACGCGGATCGCGTCGCAGACCCGGCTACTCGCCCTCAACGCGACGATCGAGGCCGCGCGCGCGGGGGCCGCCGGCAAGGGCTTCGCCGTCGTGGCGAATGAGGTCAAGAACCTCGCGGACGAGTCGGCGGCAAGCTCGGAGTTGATCAGCGTGCAGGTCGAGGCCGTGCAGGCCGCGGCGGCGCAGTCCGTGGCCGCGCTCGAGCAGATCAGGGCGCGCGCTGCCGACATGGACGAGCAGGTCGCCCGGATCTACGCGGCGGCCGGCGGGAACGGGCGGCATGGCGGCGGGCTGGCCGCGCTCGCTGGCGAGCTCCGCCAGGAGATCCAGGCGTTCGTCCGCGCCTGACCCGCGCGGAGGTCGCCTACCGGGTGTGCTGACTCCCGCTCGAAGCCAACGTGATGCCACGGCCCCAATGGCGGCCCGCGAGACGCAGCGCTACAGGTCGAGATGCAGCCGGAGCGCACCGTCGAGCTCGGCCAGGAGGCCCGCGGGGATGCGGCCGAGCACCGGGCCGATCCGCTCGACGGACACGGAGCGCACCTGTTCCGCCTGGGCCTTGGAGTCCACGTCCAGCCCGGTCAGGGCGCTGGGAAGGAGCACCTGGAACCGGAACACGCGGGCGGTGCTGCTGGTCACCGGCACCACTGTCACGACTCCGCGCCCGAGGCGTGCGGCTGTCGCGTTGGCGCGGTCGTTGCTCACGATGATCGCCGGGCGGCGTTTCCCGGCTTCGCTGCCGATGGTGGGATCCAGGTCCGTGAGCCTGATCTCACCGCGGAGCATCGGTGAGGCCGTCCCCCACGGCGCCGTCCCACGCTGCCCGCTCGCCCGAGGTCTCCCACTCGTTCCACGCTGCGGCGTAGTCGTCCTCGAGGTCGACCTCACGCAGCATCTGGACCGCACGGCGCACTGCCGCAGAACGGGACGGCAGGCCGGTGGCCCTGGCGTACTCGTCGAGGACTGCCACATCCTCGTCCGGGAGGCTCACGCTCAGCTTCATACCGTGATACTACCGCGGTCATACTGCTCGAGAGCCGCGAGCATCCGGTCCAGAACCTCAATCGGGAGGGCCTCGGCTGCGGGGCCGGAGGTCGCCTACCGGGTGTTCTGACGGCGCGCGCCCGACGGGGCGGGGCGCACCCGGGCGTAGCGGTCGGCGAGCACCGTGAACGCGTCGGCGAGCTCCGTCGGTGCGACGTCCGCGAGGTCCGCGTCGAACCTGCCGAGGGAGGCGGCGAGCGCCACCCACGACCACGAGCCCGCCCTGAGCCGGCAGCGGCCGTGGCCCAGGTCGGTCACGACGCCATCCCCGGCGAACGGCGCGACGTCGCCCACGGGCAGGGCAAGCGTCACCTCGCCGACACACGGCCACGCGTTCGCCTGGTCGGAGCCCTTGAACCTGGCTGCCACGTACTCGGCGACGTCGCCGCCCGGCACTTCCCGCCGTGTGAACCGGCGGCCGGTGGGCGTGCTGGGCCGGACGCGGTCGAGGCGGAAGATCCGCCACTCGTCCTTGCCCAGGTCCCAGGCCACGAGGTGCCACCGCCCCGACGAGGTCACCACGTGGTGCGGCTCGACCCGGCGCCCGGGATGGCCATCCGCGTCAGACGCGTAGTCGAAGGCAAGGACCTCTTGCTGGCGGATGGCGGCGCCGACCGCCACCAGCACATCCGCTGAGACCGCCGGGGTGGGCGCCGCCCCCGTGGCGGGCACCGCCGTGATGTCGAGGGAGTCGATGCGCCGCCGGAGCCTGGCCGGCATCACCTGCCGCACGGTGGCCAGCGCCCGGGTGGCCGCCTCGTCGACGCCGATCCCGCTCACCGAGGTCGCCTGCAGCGCGACCGCCAGGGCGACGGCCTGCTCGTCGTCGAACAGCATCGGCGGCAGCTCCGAGCCCGCGTCGAGCCGATACCCGCCATCGGGCCCTTTCACGGCGGTGACCCGGTACCCCATCTCGCGCAGGTGGTCGACGTCCCGGCGCACGGTGCGCGGGCTGATCTCCAGGCGCTCCGCGAGCACGCGGCCCGGCCAGTCGCGTCGGGTCTGCAACAACGAGAGCAGGCGCAGCAGCCGGGAGGTGGGCGTCGTCATGCTCGTCAAACTAACCGAAGTAGAGGCCATGATCTGGCCGCTACTGCTGGAACGCTTGATGACATGCCCCGAAGCCTCGGGGGTCCGCCCGTCCGTCAGGAGCGATCCATGTCCGTCTACGTCACGCCCCACCTGAACTTCCGCGGCCAGGCCCGTGCCGCCCTGGAGTTCTACCAGTCCGTCTTCGGCGGCGACCTGGCCGCCATCACCTACGCCGACGCGGGCGCCGTCACCGCCGCCGAGGAGGCCGACCAGGTCATGTGGGGCCAGGTCTCCTCCGAGGCCGGCTTCCGCGTCATGGCCTACGACGTGCCCTCGCACACCGCATGGGCCCCGGGCGCCAACCCGTTCTTCGTCTCCGTCCGCGGGGCCGACGCCGAGGAGGTCACCGGGTACTGGAAGAAGCTCACCGAGGGCTCCACCATCGCCGTGCCACTCGCCCCCGCCGCGTGGGCGCCGCTGTACGGGATGCTCACCGACCGCTTCGGGGTCACGTGGGTCCTCGACGTGGAGGCGCAGTGGGACGCGAGCTGACCTGAGCGCCAACGCCAGAGGCCCTCTCGATCTGATGATCGAGAGGGCCTCTGTACTGCCACTTCACAAGTAGCGGGGGCAGGATTTGAACCTGCGACCTCTGGGTTATGAGCCCAGCGAGCTACCGAGCTGCTCCACCCCGCGTCGGTGTCTTCACCCTACGGCACAGGTGGGACGACAGCCAAATCGACCCCTGGCGCACGGCCACGGACGCACCGCCCTCAGACGCACCTCCCCCAGACGCACCGCGGGGCGGTGGCTCATACGTCCACCGCCCCGCGCCGCCCGACGTCGACTCAGCCCTGGTCGAGCTGCTGCTCTGCCGCGATCGCCGCAGAGAGCGCCGCGTCGAGCCGCTTCTGCGCCTCACCGTACGCCGCGAAGTCGCCTGCTGCCAGAGCCGCCTGACCGTCCTTCATGGCCTGGCTCGCCTCGGCGAGCGCCTGGTCGAGCGCTGCCCGGGCATCCCCGATCGGAGCGTCCGTCGGCTCGGGCGCCGGGGTGTCCGTCGGCGCCGGGGCCGGCGCGTCGGTGGCGCCGTCGTCGGGCACCGGCTGCTCGACGCCGGCCTCGGGGTCGGTGCCCACGTCGCCGGCGTTGGTGCCGGAGTCGCCGCCGAACACCTGGTCGAGGGCCTCGTCCAGCGTCGGGGCGAACCCGATCTGGTCGCCGAACGCCACGAGCACCCGCTGCAGCAGCGGGAACTGCGTGCCGCTGGAGGACTGCACGTACACGGGCTGCACGTATAGCAGGCCGCCGCCGACGGGCAGCGTCAGCAGGTTCCCGCGCACCACGGCGGAGTTGGCCTGCTGCAGCAGGTTGAGCTGCTGGGAGACCGTCGGGTCGGCGCTGAAGTTGTTGTTCACCTGGCCGGGCCCGGGCACCGTCGAATCACGTGGCAGCTCGAGTAGCCGGAGCTTGCCGTAGCCCTCCGCAACCTTGCCGGCCTCGGATCCCGCCTCGGCGTCCACCGCCAAGAAGCCGGTGAGCACGTTGCGCTGGTTGGTGCCGGCCGGGATGAACGTGGACATCAGCGAGAACGTCGCCTCGTCCTGGTCCGGCATCTTCAGCGTCAGGTAGTACGGCGGCTGGGCGA
>JAEWEI010000308.1 GCA_023389545.1 Actinomycetes bacterium
TGCTGTCCCGGTTCGGGGACGTGTTCGGGCCGTCGGTGAACCTCGCGGCGCGGCTCACGGACATCGCGGAGCCCAGCACGGTGCTGACCGACGGCTCGACGGCCGCGCTGCTGGCCTCCGATCCGCGGTTCGTGGCGGAGCAGCAGCCGACCCGCGACCTCGCCGGGATCGGGCCGATCGCGCCGGTGCTGCTGCGCGAGGCCTGACGGCGCCGCTGCCTGTCGGATCTCACCCGCGGCGGGGTCTGTTGCTCCTCGGCTGATGCGCCTTCACGCTGAGCCCGGAGATGGGGCGCCCATGCCACTAGTGGGTGGTTGACGGGGTGTTCAGGGGTGATTAGTGGGCGAGATGTGGGGGGCTCGGTGTTAAGTTCGGTGAACGACACGGGAGGGCCAACCATGACCGCCAACATCAAGAACCACCGAGAGTCGCTCAGGATCGACCTGCCCCACGCAGTCCAGGAGCTGGTCGATGCCCTCGGCCCGACGCTCGTCGCGGCGGCGGCGGGGGTCAAGGACCGCAAGGCCCCGGCCCAGTGGATCGCGGGCCGGGGTGTGCGCGACGCGGACGTGGAACGACGGCTCCGGCTTGCGCACCGCGCCTTGTCTGCCATCTCGGCAGTCGACGGCCCCGGTGTCGCTCGATCCTGGTTCCTCGGGGGCAACCCGCTCCTCGCGGAGAGCACCCCCATCACCGCAATCCGCGAAGACCGCGACATCGACGTGGTCAGGGCAATCGACGCACAGGTGAACGACGACTGGATTGGGTGACATCGATGGGTGGCAGTGGCGGTGACAGGTGGACCGACACTGCGACAGGTCTGCGCCTGGAGGCGGCGGGCCATGTGGTCCATCGGATCGCGCGTTTGAAGCACGGTCCGGTGGACCCGCCTCAGCGCCTGCCCGTCGTCGCCGCCATGGAAGGCAATACGGTCTACCCGCGGTCGTGCTGGAACCGGTTCGACGTCGAGGGCCGCACGCTGTACTTCGGCGAGACGGCGCAGACGGCGTACGCGGAAGCGCTTGGCCCGTTCAAAAGGCTGGGCGCGGACCACGTCGACGCGGAGTTCATGGGCCTGGACGCCATCGACGACGTCCCGGCCGGAGACTGGCCACTGTGGTGTGCTGACCGGCGTATCTGGTCGGTGGGCCTTCCCCACGGCGCCTTCATCGGCGTCGCGGCTGGCGCGACCATCGCGTTCGTGGAATCGACGATGGGCAGCCGCCTGCGCCTGTTCGGCGTGCCCCACACTGGCCTGACCCTCGCGCATGTGCTGGGCGAGGATCGCCGCCTGACGACCTCGATAGCGGACGAGCTGTATGACGTGACACTGGATGGCGGTGAGCGCGCGCTGGGGGTCTCGTGGGAGTCCAAGCGCGGCTGGGGCCGCAACTACGCGCTGTGGCTGCGCCCCGGTGAGGAGGTCGAACTGCGAGTCTCCCCGCCCCGCGTGATCAGTGCGGGTGACGAGGATCTGGCGATGATCGCCAAGGCGTATCGGCTCGACATCATCTGAGGGCTCGGCCGCATGTGCCTCACGACGGGCGCGCACCAGTGTGTGGCTCCTCGGGCTCGATCAGCTCGGGCCCGTTGTTGCCCACCTTGTTGACGCGCGTGGAGACCTCTGTGGCGATGAGCGTCGGGGCGGGGGCCCGCAGCAGGTCGGCGGCGGCGTCGGCGCCCACGGCCGGGTCCAGCCACGCGTCCCAGGCATCGGGCCGCAGCATGAGCGGCTGCCGGTCGTGGATGTGGGCGAGGGGCTCGCTGGCGTCGGTGGTGATGACGGTGGTGGTCACGAGCCAGCGGCTCGGGTCGTCGGCGGCCTTGGCGGGGTCGCGCCAGAACTCGTACAGCCCGGCGAGCGCGAGCGGCCCGTTGTCGGCGGGGTGGATGTAGAACGGCTGCTTGGCCTTGGTCAGCGCGCCCGGGCCCGGCCGCTTCCACTCGTAGTACCCGTCCGCGGGCAGCAGCGCGCGCCGCTGCGCGAAGGCCTTGCGGTAGGAGCCCTTGTCCAGCAGGGTCTCGGCCCGCGCGTTGATCATCCGGTTGCCGATCGACGGGTCCTTCGCCCAGGACGGCACCAGCCCCCACCGCGCGGCCTGGAGCTGGCGGCTGATCTCGCCCGTCTCGCGGTCCGCGCGCTCGACGACCATGCGGACCGGGTCGGTGGGCGCGACGTTCCACGACTCGGGCAGCAAGCGCGCGTCCTGCGCCACCTCGGCGATGCGGAACGCGTCTTCCAGTGCCTGGACCCGGCGGAAGGAGGCATATCGACCACACATCCCCCCAGTGTGACGGACGCCGCCCACACGACCGGTCGAATCGATTCGCGGCGGGTCGGCGGTCGGTGAGAGCATGACCGCGATGACCAGCCGCTCCACCCCTGCCCTGCCCCCTGAGCCGACCGGCGCCCCCGCTGCCAGCGCAGGCGCTCCCGTCTACGTCCCCAACGCCAAGTACGTCCTCCTGCTGGGCGTCATGTGCGCGCTGCCGGCCGTCTCCACCGACATCTACCTGCCGTCGCTGCCCGACGTCGCCCGCGACCTCGGCGCCACCGCCACCGGCGCCCAGCTCACCATGACCGGGATGCTGCTCGGCGGCGCCGTCGGCCAGCTCGTCATCGGCCCGGCCTCCGACCGGCTGGGGCGCAGGCTCCCGGTGCTCATCGGCGTCGCGCTGCACGTGGTCACCTCGCTGCTGTGCGCCATCGCGCCCGGCATCGTGCCGCTCATCGCGCTGCGCGTGCTTCAGGGGTTCTTCAACGCGTCGGCGTCAGTCGTCGCGATGGCCCTGATCCGCGACCGCTTCGTGGGCTCGGACGCGTCCCGGCTGCTCTCGCGCCTCATGCTGGTCATCGGCGTGGCGCCCCTGTTCGCCCCGACGATCGGCGGCCTCATCGCCGGGTTCGCCGGCTGGCGCGGGGTGTTCGTGGCGCTCGCGGTGTTCGGCGCCGCGCTGTGGGTGGTGGTCTGGCGCCGGATGCCGGAGTCGCTCCCCGTCGAGCGACGGCGCGACGGGGGGCTGCGGGCCGCCATCGCCGGCTACGCGACCCTCCTGCGGGACAGGCACTTCGTCGCGCTCGCGGTGCTGCCGGGCCTGGGCGCCGCCGTGCTCATGAGCTACGTGGTCGGCTCGCCGTTCGTGCTGCGCGAGGGCTACGGCCTCAGCGCCAACGAGTTCGCGCTCGTCTTCGCCGTCAACGGCGTCGGGCTCGTGCTCGGCGCCCAGGTCAACGCGTCGCTGGTCCGCAAGTACGCGCCGATCCGCATCATCCGCATCGTGCTGCCGCTGTCCTTCGGGCTGACCGTCCTGCTGCTCGTGCTCGCGCTCACCGGCGCTGGCGGGCTGCCCGCGTTGCTCGTCGTGCTGTGGATGCTGCTCGCACTGGTCAACTTCACTCCGCCCAACGCCTCGGCCCTGGCCCTCGGCCGGCACGGCGCGATCGCGGGCACCGCCGCGGCATTCATCGGCGCGACACAGGCCGGGGTGTCCGGCACCGTCAGCCCGCTCGTCGGCGTGCTCGGCGGCGACACCCTCGCGATGGCCATCGTGATGGTGGGCTCGGCAGCCGTCGGCCTGCTCGTCCTCGCGCTGGCCACCCCCGCCTACCGCTCCGGCGGCTGGAGCACCTAGCCGTCCCGCGCGGCGCCGTCGCGCGTTCCCCCCACCACCAGAGAGCAGCCCATGACCACCGAGCAGCACGTTCCCGGCATCCCCTTCGCGCTGACGGCCTCGGCCGGCTCCTCCTGGGCCGTGGCTGACGCGTCCGGCGCCGTGCAGGTGACCGCCCTGCCGCACAGCGACATCTTCATCGACCCGGGCGCGGGAGCCTCGCTCAACGCCGAGTCGATGCTCAACGCCGCGACGCTCCTGGGCGCGCCGCCCGCCGGCGACTTCCAGCTCAGCGCGCGCGTCAGCGTCGACTTCGCCGCGACCTTCGACGCGGGCGTCCTGCTGCTGTGGGTCGACGAGCGGCACTGGGCCAAGCTCTGCTTCGAGTACTCGCCCGACGGCGAGGCCATGGTCGTGTCGGTGGTGAGCCGCGGGGTGGCGGATGACGCGAACGGGTTCGTGGTGGACGGGCGCACGGTGTGGCTGCGCGTGTCCCGGATCGACCACGCGTTCGCGTACCACGCGTCACTCGACGGCGAGGTGTGGCGGATGATCCGGTTCTTCGCGCTCGACGACCCGGCTGGCGCGCTGACCATCGGCTTCGAGGCGCAGTCGCCCACCGGCGACGGGTGCGCCATCACCTTCGACCAGGTCGAGTTCACCAGCAGCCGACTCGGGGACCTGCGCGACGGCTCCTGAGCGACGGGGCTCAGCGCGCCGGGGGCTCAGATGCTAGAGCTCAGATGCCGGCGCCCACTCCCGCCGCGGCCGTCAGCCCGCCCGCGACGAGCAGGCCGAGCGACAGCCACGCGCTGAGCACCCACCAGTCGACGTGGCGCCGGCGTGCGGCGCGCTCAGCCCGAGGGACTCCCATGCCCTCTGATCGGCAGGCCAGGGCGTTCCCGTGAACACCTGGACGGCGCCAGGCGCCGCGCATCAGAGTGAATCCGCGGCACAGGCCCAGGCCCGGCCGCTAGCCGGCGCTGGCGTCCTCGACCTTCTGGCGGAGCTCGTCGACCCGTGCGGACAGCTCGTCCAGCGCGGCGCGGGCGGTGCCGTCCGCCGAATCGGCGGCCTTCTGGACGTCCGCGCGGGCGTCGGACAGTGCGGTCTCGGCCTCTGCGAGCTGCTCCTTGGCGGTGGCGGAGCCGTCGGCCGCGGCCCCGTCGAGCGCCGCTGACGCGTTGTCCATCGCCGTGCTCGCGCGCGCCACGGCGTCCTGGGCGGCGTCGCGCGAGGTGGCGTCGAGTTGCTCGAGCTGGGCTCGGGCGTCCTCGGCGGCGGTGCGGGCCTGCTCGAGCCCGTCGCGGGCGGAGTCGACAGCGGACTTCATCTCGTCGACGGCGCCCTTCGCCTCGTCGACTGCCGTCTGGGCGCCGTCACGAGCCTCGTCGATGGCGCTGCTGGCCTCGGCGCAGCCCGCGAGGGCCAGGACGAGGGCAGCGGCTGCCGCGGCCGCGAGCGGGCGGGGGACACCAGGGGGGACGCGCATGGGATCTCCTCACGAGGGGACGGGGGCACCAGTGTGGACCGAACAGGACCAGGACGACAGCGGAGGAACCGGGCGCCGCTGGCCTGCGCGCCGCGATCCGGGCGCGCAGCACAGCGCCCCGCTCGCGTGGGCACGCGGGCGGGGCGCTGTGGCAGGTGACCGGGCGGGCCGGTCAGCGTCGCGGGGTCAGGGGGCGACGGGCGCGTCGTCGGAGGCTGCCTCGTCGGCTGCGGCCTCCGTGGCCACGGGCTCCTTGGCCGCGGCCACGTCCTTCGCCTTCGGGGCCGCGGTGGCGCGACGGCTCCGGACCTCCTCCACCGAGGTGCCGTAGTACGCCGCCTCCATGATGTCCTTCATGTCGGCCAGCATCGGCATCCGCGGGTTCGCCGGGGCGCACTGGTCCTCGTAGGCGCCCATCGCGACCTCGTCGAGGCGGGCGATGAACTCCTGCTCGTCAACCCCCTGCGCCTGGAAGGAGGAGGGGATGCCCACCTTCGAGCGCAGCGACTCGACAGCCAGCGCGTACGACTCGACACCCTGCTCCGGCGTCTCCGCCGGCAGGCCCAGCGCCTGGGCGATCTGCTGGAACCGCTCGGGCGCCACGTAGTGCTCGTACTTCGGCCAGCTCGTGAGCTTGGTCGGGATGGTGCCGTTGTAGCGGATCACGTGCGGCAGCAGCGTCGCGTTCGTGCGGCCGTGGACCAGGTGGTAGGTGGAGCCCACCACGTGCGCCATCGCGTGGACGATGCCCAGGAACGCGTTGCCGAACGCCATCCCGGCGATCGTGCCGGCGTTGTGCATCTTCTCGCGGGCGTCGGCCGTCTCCGGGGCGCCCGGCTCGCCGTTCACACTGGCGGCCAGGTTGTCGAAGATGAGCCGGATGGCCTGCAGCGCCATGCCGTCCGTGAAGTCGTTCGCGTAGACGCTGACGTACGCCTCGGTGGCGTGCGTCAGGGCGTCGAAGCCGGAGTCGGCGGCGAGCGAGCGCGGCATCTTGGCAGTCAGCACCGGGTCGATGATCGCGACGGTCGGCGTGAGCGCGTAGTCCGCCAGCGGGTACTTCTTGCCCGCGTCGGGGTCCGAGATGACGGCGAACGGCGTGACCTCGGCGCCCGTGCCCGAGGTGGTCGGGATGCACACGAGCTTCGCGAGCTCGCCCAGCACCGGGAACTTGAACGCGCGCTTGCGGACGTCGAAGAACTTCTGCTTGAGGTCCGAGAAGACGATCTCGGGGTGCTCGTACAGCAGCCACATGACCTTCGCGGCGTCCATCGGCGAGCCGCCGCCCAGCGCGATGATCGTGTCGGGGCGGAAGTGGCGCATCTGCGCGGCGCCCGCCTGGACGGTGCGCACGCTGGGCTCGGGCTCGACCTGGTCGATGATCTGCAGCGCGACCTTGTTGGGGCGGCGGTTGAGGACCTCGATGATGCGGTCGACGAAGCCGAGCGTCGTCATGGTCGAGTCGGTCACGATCGTCACGCGCTCGACCTCCGCCATGTCCGCGAGGTAGCGGATGGCGTTCGGCTCGAAGTACGTCTTGGCCGGGACCTTGAACCACTGCAGGTTGTTGTTGCGGCGGCCGATGCGCTTGATGTTCACCAGGTTGACCGCCGAGACGTTGTTCGAGACCGAGTTGTGGCCGTACGAGCCGCAGCCGAGGGTCAGGGACGGGATGAAGGCGTTGTAGATGTCGCCGATGCCGCCGAGCGACGACGGCGCGTTCGCGATGACGCGCACGGCCTTGACGCGGCTGCCGTACAGCTCGGTGAGCTCGTCGTCCTGCGTGTGGATGGCGGCGCTGTGGCCCAGCCCGTCGAACTCCACCATCTGCTCGGCGTACGCGATGCCCTGCTCGGTGGAGCCGGCGCGCAGCACCGCGAGGACGGGGCACAGCTTCTCGCGGGTGAGGGGCTCCTGCGGGCCGACGCCGCTGACCTCGGCCAGGATGATCGACGTCTCGGCGGGGACGGTGAAGCCCGCGCGCTCGGCGATCCACGCGGGCGACTGGCCCACCACCGACGCGTTGAGCTTGGCTTCGCCGCAGTTCTTGCCCTGGGCCTGCACCCCGAAGATGAACTTCTCGAGGAGCGCCTTCTCCTTGGCGTTGACGCGGTAGGCGTGCAGCGTGGCGAACTCGGCCATCGCTGCGTCGTAGATCTCGTCGTCGAGGATGACTGCCTGCTCCGAGGCGCAGATCATGCCGTTGTCGAACGCCTTGGACAGCACCACGTCGTTGACAGCGCGCTTGAGCTTCGCGGACTTCTCGATGTAGGCGGGGACGTTGCCCGCGCCGACACCCAGGGCCGGCTTGCCACACGAGTAGGCGGCGCGGACCATCGCGTTGCCGCCGGTCGCGAGGATCAGGGCGACGCCGGGGTGGTTCATGAGCTTGCCGGTCGCGTCGAGCGAGGGCTGCTCGACCCACTGGACGCAGTGCTCGGGGGCGCCAGCCGCCACGGCGGCGTCACGGACCACGCGGGCCGCGGCGACCGAGGACTCCTGCGCGCTCGGGTGGAACGCGAAGATGATCGGGTTGCGCGTCTTCAGCGCGATGAGCGCCTTGAAGATCGCGGTGGACGTCGGGTTGGTGACGGGCGTGATGCCGGCGACGACGCCGACGGGCTCGGCGATCTCGGTGATGCCGGACAGCTCGTCGCGGCTGATGACGCCGACGGTCTTGAGCGAGCGCATGGAGTTCGTGACGTGCTCGCACGCGAAGATGTTCTTCACGGCCTTGTCCTCGAACACTCCGCGGCCGGTCTCCTCGACGGCGTGGCGCGCGAGCTCCCCGTGCTGGTCGAGCGCGGCGACAGCCGCCTTCTTGACCAGGTGGTCGATGTCCTCCTGGGTGAAGCGCGCGTACTCGGCGAGCGCCTTCGCGGCGTTGGCGACGAGCTGGTCGATGGCGCCATCAATAGTCGCGGCGTTGCTAGCAGTGGTGCTCACGAGAGGTCTCCCTCGGGTCGCGGTGAGTGTGGGAAGTCTCCGTTGACCTCGATACATACGCTAGAAGTCATGGGACGGATCGTCCCATGTCGAAGGTCCCGATTCGTTGGCGACTTCGCTCAGGGCTCACCGCGCGGCGTTGTCAGATCCGGTTGACCCACGACGCCGACATGCGCTCCTCCTCCAGGTCGAGCTCGCGCAGCACGCGCTGCATCACCACCTCGTCGAGCTCCCCGCAGTCGCGCTGCGCCATCAGCGCGGCCCGCTGCGCGGCGATCACCTCACGGCGCAGCGACTGCTGCCGCAGCGCGGGCCAGGACCGGTTCGCGTCGTCGCCCTCGTCCTCGCGGCCCTGCGCCAGCAGCGCGGCGGCCGCCTGCCCGCGCACACTCAGCGCGGCGACGACGCGGCCGATGATCGCGTCCGCGGCCCGGTCGCCCACCTGCGCCGCGAGCTGGGGGCGACGGCGCTCGATGACCGACTGCGCGGCCTCCGCGAGGGCGACGCGCACCTTGGCCTCCTGGATCGCGTCGCGCTTGCGCTCGTCCTGCGCGCCGACCCCCAGCCGGCGGATCACCCACGGCAGGGAGAGCCCCTGGAGCAGGAGCGTGCCGATCGCGACGGCGTAGGCCACGAGCTGCAGCGTCGCGCGCTGCGGGAAGGCCTCGCCCGCCACCGTCGTGGGGATGGCGGCCGCGGCGGCGAGCGTGACCACTCCGCGCATCCCGGCCCACGAGACCACCAGCGACTCCTTGCGGGTCAGCGTGTCGTCAGCGGTGCGGTGGCTCCCGCGCATGCGCACCCGGTCCATTCCGGCGGTCGCCAGCACATACAGCGGGCGCACGAGCATCGCCACCGCGAGGACGACCACAGCGAGGCGCGCCGCGTGGCCGAGCCCTTGGTCGGAGGCGTTGACGTCGAGGATGAGCCACTTGAGCTGGATGCCGATGAGCGCGAACGTGAACGCCTCGAGGAGCAGGTCGACGGTGGACCACACGGGCTCCTGGTAGAGCCTTGTCGCGTACCCCGCACGGGGCGAGGTGGACGCGAGGAGCAGGCCCGCGGCGACGACAGCGAGCACCCCCGAGCCGCCGAGCGCCTCGGCGCCCCAGTACGCTGCGAACGGCGTCAGCACCCCCACTGAGGACGCGACGACGGGGTCGTCGAGCCGCAGGCGCAGCTGGTGCAGCAGCCAGCCCAGCGCGAGTCCCACGCCGACCCCGGCGACCACTGCCACGGCGAACACCTGTAGGCCCTCGCTGAACGACCACACGCCCGTCGCCACCCCCGCGAGGGCCACCTTGTAGAGCGTGAGCGACGTGGCGTCGTTGATCAGGCTCTCGCCCGTCAGCAACGTCATGACCCGGCGCGGCAGCCCCAGCCGTCGGCCCACCGCCGCCGCAGCGACAGCGTCAGGTGGCGCGACGACGGCGCCGAGCACGAGCGCCGCGGCGAACGGGAGCGAGGGGACCAGCAGCCACGCGACGACGGCGACGGCGAGCGCCGAGACCAGCACGAGCCCGACGCCCAGCCGGGTGATCGAGTTCAGCGAGCGGCGGAAGTCCTGGTACGAGGTCGTCAGCGCAGCGGAGAACAACAGCGGCGGGAGCACGAAGTCGAGGATCAGCTCCGGGTCCACCTCGAAGCGCGGCACCCCCGGGATGAACGAGGCGACGAGCCCGGCGGCCACGAGGACCAGCGGCGCCGGCCAACCCCGCTGCCGGCACAGCGCGGTGAGCAGCACCGCTCCCGCCACGAGCGCGAACAACTCGATCACGTGCATCCACATCAGCCTTCCGGTCGGTCAAAGCCGGGCGACGGTACGCCGCGATCCTGTGACCCCGTTGAGAGCCGCCGGTGAGCCAGCAGTGCGCGGGGGAGGCGGCGCCGGTGGCGCCCCGCGCGCGCCCCATGCCGCACGGGCCGGCTTCGGACGAATCGGGCGCGAGTGTCTACCCTGGTCCGCGTGCCCCCCGTCGTCAGCATCCTCATCGCCGTCATCGTGGCGTTCGTCGCGGAGATCTTCGTCGCCACGTTCGCCCACCGAGCCGCGCGTCGCGCGCCGCTCGCCCTCGCCGTGATCGCCGTGAGCCGGCGGCCGCTGAAGGCCGCGCTGGCCGCGACAGCCGCCTGGATCACCCTCGGCGCCACGACCGAGCCCACCCCCGCGATCCACGCCCTCGAGACCGCCCTCCTGGTCGCGGTCGTCCTCGCGGTCGCCTGGCTGCTTGGCGCCATCGCGCTCCGGCTGGAGGACGCGGCGTTGGCCCACCACCAAAGTCGCGCCGCCGCCGCGCGCCGCCAGGACGAGGAGGGCTCCGACCCGGACGCGCTCGCGCTGCAGAGCAGGGTGCGCGCGCTGCTCCGCGGCGCCACCCGCGCGCTGTTCTGCTGCCTCGGCGTCGGGTCCGCGTTGCTCGTGTTCCCGGTGGTGCGGCCCGTCGGGGTGGGGCTGCTCGCCCTCGTCGCCGTCGGCGCCGTGGTCCTCGGCCTCGCCGCCCGCGAGGCGCTGGCCGATGTCGTCGCGGGCGTGCGCATCGCCTACACCGACTCGGTGCGCGTCGAGGACGTCGTGGTGGTCGACGGCGCCTGGGGGCTGGTCGAGGCCGTCACGCTCACCACCGTGACGGTGCGCCTGGCCGACGGGCGCCGGGTGGCGCTGCCCACCGCGCACACGACCACGCCACGGTTCGAGAACCGCACCCGGGGAGCCGAGAACGCGGTGGTGGGGACCGTCGAGCTGGACGTCGACCGCGGAGTCGACCTAGCCGAGCTGCGCGGCGCGCTGCAGCACATCCTCGACGGGACCCGGCTGTGGGACGGCCGCGTGGGCCACCTCCAGGTGGCCGGGCTCGTGGGCTCGCATGTGCGGGTGCGCGCGGTGGCCAGCGCAGTCGACGCGCAGACGCTGCTCGAGCTCCGGGAGTTCCTGCGCGAGGAGCTCGTGGGCTGGTTGCTCGGCGTCCAGGCGGCCCCGAGCGGCGGGCGGCTCGGGGCGCGGTCGGGCTCGGGCGGCGCCGCGGCGTCGAGCACGTGGCGGCAGACCGCTGCCGCGATCGCGACGTCGCCGCGCCCGGTGGAGCCGCAGCGTCCGGTGGAGCCACAGTGGGCGGCCGATGCGCGCCGTGACCCCGAACCGCAGCG
>JAEWEI010000440.1 GCA_023389545.1 Actinomycetes bacterium
GGGCACCGAGGTGTTGTCGTAGCCCTTGTCCCAGAAGACGTCACGGGCGGCGCGGACCACCTGCGTGGTGTCGAAGCCCTGATGTCGTCCCATGCGCCGCCGTCCGTGTTGTGTGGGAGGAGTTCCAGCCTATAGTGGAACGACCGGTCCAGAAAGCCTGGATCGCCGCCCTCGTCCACGTCTACATCTTCACGATGGAGTCGCTCCCTTGGATGCCTGACGCTCGTCCTGACCGGCGCGGGGTCCATGGCCCTGGCCGGCCTCGTCCTGCTCGTGTCCTCACCCGACAAGGCCCGGGCCGCCCTAGTCCAGCTCATCCCACCCGCGCTCGCGGTCGTGGCGATCGTTGTCGCGCTCATCGCCTAGGCCCCGCCCTCTGCGCCACCTGATTCGGAGACCCCCCATGACCACTCCCACCCGCAGCACCCAGGTCCAGCTCGTCGCCCGCCCGCACGGCTGGCCCACCCACGACGACTTCCGCACCGTCGTCGTCGACCTCCCGCCGCTCGGCCCAGGCGAGGTGCGCGTCCAGAACGAGTTCGTCTCCGTCGACCCCTATATGCGCGGCCGCATGAACGACGTGAAGAGCTACACCCCGCCATATCCCCTCGGGGAGACCATGGTCGGCGGCGCCGTCGGCCGCGTCGTCGCGTCCACCGACGAGAGCGTCGCGGTGGGCGACGTGGTGGTGCACCAGCTCGGCTGGCGCGACGTCGCCCAGGGCCCCGCCGCCGCGTTCCGCGTTGTGCCCGAGCTGCCCGGCGTGCCGCTGTCGGCGCACCTCGGCATCCTCGGCATGACGGGCTTCACCGCCTACGTGGGCCTGCTCGAGATCGCGCGCATGCAGCCCGGCGACACCGTCTTCATCTCCGGCGCCGCGGGCGCCGTCGGCACGGCCGCCGGGCAGATCGCGCGGCTCAAGGGCGCCGGGCGCGTCATCGGATCCGCTGGCTCCGCCGAGAAGGCCGCCCTGGTCACCGAGCGGTTCGGGTACGACGCGGCCCTCTGCTACAAGGACGCCCCCGTCCGCGAGCAGCTCCCGGCCCTTGCACCCGACGGCGTCGACGTCTACTTCGACAACGTGGGTGGCGACCACCTCGAGGCCGCGCTCGACGTGATGAGCCGCGGCGGGCGCGTCGCGCTGTGCGGCGCGATCGCCGGGTACAACTCGACCGACCGCGTCCCCGGCCCCGACAACATGGCCAACATCATCACGCAGGGCCTCACGCTGCGCGGGTTCACGCTCGGCGACCACATGCGGCATTACGCCGACTTCGCGCGTGACATGGGCGAGTGGTTCGCCGCCGGGCAGATCGACCACGACGAGACGGTCGTGGACGGCATCGACCACGCCGTCGACGCGTTCCTCGACCTCATGCGCGGCGCCAACACCGGCAAGATGGTCGTGCGCACGGCGCCCCGCCAGTGAGCATGGGCGCCACGCTCACGGGATCACTGTGACGAGGACGATCGCGATAGCCAGCAGCGGGTCCAGCACCATGCAGAACTCGGCGAGGGACCGGGAGACGACACGCTCGGTGCGGTAGTGGTGCCAGTCCCAGGCGGCGTGCGCGAGCAGCGCGGCGGCGACGAGGTACGCCGCTGGGTCGTTCGGCAGGGACGGGGCGGCCGCGGCGATGGCCCCGAGCACGAGGAAGGCCAGGCCCTGCAGCGGCAGGCCGTGTGCGGGGCGTTGGGCGCCGTTGAACACCAGGCCGTAGGCGGCGAGCAGCACGCCGACGCCGATCAGGGCCCAGGTCGGGTCGACGTCGTCGGCGAGGAGCCTGACCAGGAAGACCACCGCGAACGTGGCGAAGAACAGGGGCCAGGCGGCGACACGGTTCCGCAGCGCTGCCGCGCCGAGGTAGATCACCGCCAGTGCGGCCAGCATGGGGGCCAGGTCGACCCCGTGCATGAGGTCGGCGGCGACGAGGGCGGCGAAGCCGGCCCCGACCAGGGCGCCCCAGTGGCGGCGCACCACGTCGAGCGGAGTCGTGGTCCTGCGTGTGGCGGTCATCTCCGGCATGTCCAGCTCCCTCGGGGAGGCCTTTCCCGTAACCCATACGCGGGTGTCTGAGTTTTGAAGTTAGCATCGTGAACACCGGTGTACAAGATGAGCCAAGTCGTACAGTGGTGTGCGGCAACCGCGAGGAGGATCGATGACGAGCGAGGCAGCGCCCGAGCGCGCTCAACGCGCAGACGCCCGACGCAACGTCGAGCGCATCCTCGACGCCGCCGAGGCCTGCCTGGCCCGTGAGCCCGACGCGAGCATGGCGGACATCGCCGCGGCGGCCGGGCTCGGGCGCGTCACGGTGTACGGCCACTTCGCCTCGCGCCCCGCACTCGTCGACGCCGTGGTGCGGCGCGTGCTCGCCAAGGCGGACGCGGCGCTCGAGGCCGTCGACCTCAGCGGCGACTCCGCGGCGGCGTTCACCCGGCTCGTCGAGGCGACCTGGCAGGTGACCACGCGGTCCGGACGGCTGCTGGTCGCCGCCGAGCGGGCACTGCCCGCCGAGACCGTCCGCCAGGCGCACACCGGGCGCCTCGAGGAGCGCGTGCGCGGCTTCATCGCCTCGGCACAGGAACGGGGCGACTTCCGCACAGACCTCTCCGCCCAGTGGCTCATGACGGTGTTCCATGCCGTGCTGCACGCCGCCGCGAACGAGATCGACAACGGGCGGCTCGACGACGCCGACGCGGCGGGCATGATCGCGCGCACCATGCTGCCGGTGCTGCAGGCGTAACAGCCCAGCGCCCAGCAGCCGCGCCGGAATGCCCGCGGCGCCTCGCGGGTTGGCGTTGCTGACATCCCGAGTTGCCGACATCCCGATGCGAGGAAGGCCCGACCCTGAGCGCCACATCACCCACCCGGGCCAGCATCGGCTTCCGCTCCGAACGCGGGCCCGTGCTCATCGCGGTCATGGTCACGACGGGGCTCGTCGCGATCGACTCCACGATCCTCGCCACGGCCATCCCGACGATCGTCGCCGACCTGGGCGGCTTCTCGAGCTTCCCGTGGCTGTTCTCCATCTACCTGCTCACCCAGGCGGTGAGCGTCCCGATCTACTCCAAGCTCGCGGACACCGTGGGACGCAAGCCGATCATCCTGATCGGCGTCGGGCTGTTCCTGCTCGGCTCGGTGCTGTGCGGGATCGCCTGGTCGATGCCCGCGCTCATCGCGTTCCGGGCCGTCCAAGGACTGGGCGCCGGCGCCGTGCAGCCCATGGCCATCACCATCGTCGGGGACATCTACACGCTGGCCGAGCGGGCCAAGGTGCAGGGCTACCTCGCGAGCGTGTGGGCTGTCTCGGCGGTCGTGGGCCCGACGCTGGGCGGCCTGTTCGCCGAGTACCTGACCTGGAACTGGATCTTCTTCGTCAACATCCCGCTGAGCATCGCCGCGGGCTGGCTGCTGGTGCGGCACTTCCACGAGACGGTGCCGAGCCGGGCGCACCGCATCGACTGGGCGGGCGGCGCGCTGCTCACGGTCTCGACGAGCCTGATCATCCTGGCGCTGTTGGAGGGTGGGAACGCGTGGGCGTGGGCGTCGCCGCAGAGCATCGGGGCGCTCGCGGTCGGCCTGGCGCTGCTCGCCGTGTTCATCGTGGTGGAGCGGCACGCGGCCGAGCCGGTGCTGGCGCCCTGGGTGCTGACCCGCCGGCTGCTGGGCGTCACGGCGCTGATCGCCGTGGGCGTCGGTGTGGTCCTCATGGGCGTGACCACCTACGTGCCGACGTTCCTCGAGGCGCTGCTCGGCACGTCGCCGCTGGTCTCCGGCCTCACGCTCGCGATGCTGACGATCGGCTGGCCCATCTCGGCCTCGCAGGCCGGGCGGCTCTACCTGCGCTGGGGGTTCCGCACCACTGTGCTGATCGGCGTCGTGATCGTCGTGCTCTCGACGGCGGCGCTGGCCTGGACCTCGACGGCCCCGTCGGTGCTGGCTGTGGGGCTGTCGTGCTTCTTCATCGGGCTGGGCTTGGGCTTGGTCGCGGCGCCGAGCCTCATCGCGGCGCAGGCCAGCGTGGGGTGGGGCGAGCGTGGTGTGGTGACCGGGGCGAACATGTTCGCCAGGTCGATGGGCAGTGCCGTGGGTGTGGCGGCGCTCGGCGCCCTGGTCAACGCGCGCATGGGCGGCGCCGACGCGTCGGCCGACCCGCAGGCGTTCGGCGACGCGTCCACGGCCGTGTTCGCCGCCGTGGCGGTCGCGGCGCTGGCGATGGCGCTGGCCTCGCTGGCCATGCCGCGCACGGGGCGCCCGTCGCCGCACCCGGCGTCGGATGCGGAGCTCGCCGCGTCCTGAGCGCGGTGTCGCCCGCGGTCAGCCCTCGACGGGGGTGGCGCGGATGACGGGGACGGGGAAGCGGGCGGCCCGGATGGGGTCCAGCGTCGTGTCGGTGATGCCCGCCGTGAAGTCCTCGAAGCCGAACACGCGGAACAGCGCCTCCCGCCCGAACTTGGTGCTGTCGGCCACGAAGAACGCCTCGGAGGCGATCGAGCGCATCTTGCGCTTGAGCTCGATCGAGTAGCTCGAGCTCGCGTAGATCCCGTCGTCCATGACGGTGCCGACGCCGAAGACGGCGACGTTGACCCGCATGTTCTCGAGCTGCTGGATCGACGTGGGCCCCCACATGGAGGTGCTGGTGGGCAGTAGCTCCCCGCCGATGAACACGAGGTTGATCTGCGGCTTCGTGGAGATCTCGAGGCCCACGTGCAGGTCGTGGGTGACGACCGTCAGGCGCGAGTGCTCCAGGTGCCGCGCGACCTCGAGGCAGGTGGTGCCGCCGTCGATGAGGATCGTCTGGCCCTCGTGGATGCGCTCGGCCATCGCGGCGCCGATGGCGCGCTTCTCGGGCAGGCGGGGGTCGTTGGCGTCCTGGCCCGCGGCCGGCTCGGAGCCCCGTGCGCTGACGACCGCCGCGGCGCCGCCGTGTGTGCGGACCACCTGGCCCTCGGCGGCGAGCTTGTCCAGGTCGCGGCGGATGGTGGACGCGTCGACGGCGAAATGCCGCGCGAGAGCGGCCACGCTCCTGAATCCGCGTTCCTCAATGAGCTCGACGATCTGCTGGTGTCGCGACATCCGGGACCCTTCCGCTGATTCTGGGCAAGGCTAGCAGGGGTGCGTGCGCGAAAACGAGCATCTGTGTGCCTCATCGCAGGCAGATTGTTGCACGGTTCGCTAGACATTCGCGCGGGCCCGCCCTAGTGTGTGCGCAGCCAGAGACACTGACGCGCGGACGTGGGAGTCCGCTGCACGTAAGCAGGCGTCTTGGCGCACGATCACGAGGGAGTGACGTATGAAGAACACGCGTGCAGCGGCGGTCGTGGCCTCGGGCCTGGCAGCTCTGCTCATGGCTGGCTGTGGCTCGGTCAACGACGGCGGCTCGTCCGCCGGCGGTGAGGGCGCCTCGGGCGGAGGATCCTCCTCGTCCGACCAGACGATGGTGACCGTCGTCAAGGTCAAGGGCATCGCCTGGTTCGACCGCATGGACGTCGGCGTCGTCGCCTACGGCGAGCGCACCGGCATCGACACCCGCACCGAGGGCGGCGACGACGTCTCGCCCGAGAAGCAGATCCAGATCATCCAGGACCTCATCGCGCAGAAGCCGACCGCGATCACCGTCGTCCCGAACTCGCCGAAGGCGCTCTCCGCCGTGCTGGCGCAGGCCAAGGCGCAGGGCATCATCGTCGTCGCGCACGAGGCCACCGGCATCGAGAACGTCGACATCGACATCGAGGCCTTCGACAACGCCGACTACGGCATCTCCATCATGGAGAACCTCGGCGAGTGCATGGGCGGCGAGGGCGACTACGTGCAGTTCGTCGGCGGCCTCACGGCCAAGACGCACATGGAGTGGGTCGAGGCGGCCCACGAGTTCCAGACGGCGGAGTTCCCGGGCATGAAGCGGGTCGAGGACCCGATCGAGAGCACCGACAACGAGACCGCGGCCTACGAGAAGGCCAAGGAGATCCTCGCGAAGCACCCGAACATCAAGGGCTTCCAGGGCTCGGCCGGCAACGACGTCCCGGGCATCGCGCGGGCCATCGAGGAGGCCGGTCTCGAGGACCAGGTGTGCGTCATGGGCACCTCGATCCCGTCGGCCGCGGCGAAGTACCTCGCCACCGGCTCGATCGACAAGATCTTCTTCTGGGACCCGGCCCTCGCGGGTGAGGCCCAGCTCGAGATCGCCCGCATCCTCGCGGACGGCGGCACGATCGAGGCGGGCACCGACCTGGGCATCGAGGGCTACAGCAGCCTCGTCAAGGTCGAGGGCTACGACAACGTCTACGCGGGCAGCGCAGCCATCGCAGCGGACGCCAAGGCCGCCAGCTCGTACGACTTCTGACCGGCCCCGGTGCGGGGCGGCGCGTTGAGCCCGCCCCGCACCGGCGCTGAAAGGCGCCCGACATGACACACCCTGCCCCTGTGGGCACCCCTGCTCCTCTCCTCGAGGTGCGCGACATCGTCAAGCGGTTCGGCGGCGTCACCGCGCTCGGCGGCGTCAACCTCGACCTGCTCCCCGGCGAGGTCCTGTGCCTCGCGGGCGAGAACGGCTGCGGCAAGTCCACGCTGATCAAGATCATCTCCGGAGCGGAGAAGCCCGATTCGGGCACGATCCTGGTCGACGGCCAGCCGTTCACCTCCATGAACACGACCGAGGCCATCAAGAGCGGCATCCAGGTCATCTACCAGGACTTCTCGCTCTTCCCGAACCTCACGGTCGCGGAGAACGTGGTCCTCACCTCCGCCATCGCCTCGCGGCGCAAGCTCTATGACCAGGGCGCCGCCCGGCCCGCCGCGCAGGCGATCATCGACGACCTCGGCCTCACGCTCGACGTGGACGCCCGGGTCGAGAACCTCTCGGTCGCCGACAAGCAGCTGACAGCGATCTGCCGCGCCCTGGTGGACGACGCGCGCGTCATCATCATGGACGAGCCGACCACGGCGCTGACCCGCACCGAGGTCGACCGCCTCTTCATCATCGTCGAACGCCTGCGAGCCCGCGGCGTCGGCCTCATCTTCGTGTCCCACAAGCTCGACGAGGTCCTGACGATCTCGCAGCGCGTGGCCATCCTGCGCTCCGGCAAGAACGTGGTGACGAGCCCGGCCTCCGAGCTCGACCCCCGCTCGATCGCCGAGCACATGACCGGCAAGGTCCTCGACGAGTCGCGCCAGGTCGCGCCGCTCGACCCGGACAGCCCCGCCGTCCTCGAGGTCGACCACATGGACCTCCCGGGCGCCTACCACGACGTCTCCTTCACTGTGCGCCGCGGCGAGATCGTCGGGGTCACGGGCCTGCTCGGCTCGGGCCGCACCGAGATCGCCGAGTCGCTGTTCGGCGTCCTGCCGCCGCAGAGCGGCACGGTCAAGGTCGACGGCACGCCAGTGCGGCTGCGCAGCATCGGCGACGCGATCGCCGCCGGCATCGGATACGTCCCCGAGGACCGCCTCACGCAGGGCCTGTTCCTGGAGAAGTCGATCGCCGACAACATGATCGCGGCCTCGATGGACGGGCACCGCGCACGCCTGGGCACGCTCGACAAGAACGCCGTCCGGGAGACCATCCAGCGGCTGTTCGCGCGGCTGCGGATCAAGGCCCCGAACGTCCAGGCGCCCGTCCGCTCGCTGTCGGGCGGCAACGCCCAGCGCGTGGTGCTGGCCAAGTGGCTGGCCCGTCGCCCCAAGGTCCTCATGCTCAACGGCCCCACCGTGGGGGTGGACGTGGGCTCCAAGTCGGAGATCCTCGACATCCTGCGGGCCGAGGCCGCCGACGGCATGGGCGTCCTCGTCATCTCCGACGACGCCCCCGAGCTCGTCGCCTGCTGCCACCGGGTGCTCGTCGTGCGGCACGGCCGCGTCGTCGACGTGCTCGAGGGCGACGACGTCGACGTCGACAACATCCGGAAGAAGGTGGCCGCATGAGCGCGGGTCGCACCGGCTCGGCAGCGTGGCTCCGCCGCCTGCGCGGGCCCAACAACGAGGGGGTGCTCGCCCTCATCCTGCTGGTGCTGATCATCGGGATGTCGATCGCCAACCCCGTGTTCTTCACGCTGCCCACCGCGTTCAGCATCCTGCGCAGCGCCATCGTGCCGCTGATCTTCGCGCTCGGCGTGCTGCTCGTGATCATCTCCGGCGGGATCGACGTGTCGTTCGCCGCCATCGCCGTGTTCGCCGCGTACACCACAGTGCGGGTGTACGGCAGCGGGGCGATCGACCTCGGCCTCATCGGTGCGTTCGTGATGGCGCTGGTCATCGGCGGCCTGCTCGGGGCGATCAACGGCTTCCTCATCGCCAGGTTCCGGCTGCCCACGCTGATCGTCACGCTCGGCACGCAGGGCATCTTCAAGGGCGCGCTGCTCACCTACGTCGGCTCGCGGTACATCGCCGACCTGCCGAGCGCGATGTCGTGGGTCTCCACGACCAACCTCATCGAGGTCACCACCGACACCGGGCGCGCGTACCTGCACGTCATGGTGGTGCCCGCGATCGTGCTGGCCCTGCTGCTCGCCTGGGTGCTGCGCCGCACGATGTTCGGCCGCAGCATCTACGCGATCGGTGGCGACGCCGAGGCGGCCCGCCGGGCCGGCATCCGCGTGGTGCGGACCCAGGTCTGGCTGTACGTGATCGTCGGGATGATGGCGGCCATCGGCGGAATGATCTACATGATCATGGGCCGGTCCGCGAGCCCCCAGGAACTCGTCGGCGGCGAGCTCGACATCATCGCGGCAGTCGTCCTCGGTGGCGCGTCGATCTTCGGCGGTCGTGGCTCGGTCCTCGGGACCGTGCTCGGCGTCTTCCTCGTCCAGGTCATCAACAACAGCCTCATCCTCGCCGGCGTCCCCAGCGCGTGGCAGCGGGCCGCCGTCGGCGTGCTCCTGCTCGTCGGTGTCGGCATCCAGGCGGTGACGGCTCGTGGCTCCGGACGGGCCGCGCTCGTCCACGACGCGCAGGAGGTGACGGCATGAACGCCGTCCAGGAGAAGAACCCGCTGAAGCGCGCCAACGCCGAGGTCGACGCGCGGTGGAACGGGCTCGTCGAGCGGCTGCACGTGGACCGCAGCGCGCGCCGCATGCTGCTGCTCGTGGTGGTGGCGTTCGCGATCTTCGCAGCGCTCAAGCCGTCGGTGTTCCTCAGCGGCATCAACCTGCAGAACATCGCCATCTCCTCCCCGGAGATCGGCGTCATCGCCATCGCGATGATGCTCGCGATGCTGACCGGCGGCATCGATCTGTCGCTGGTGTCCATCGCGAACCTGTCGGCGATCACCATCTCGACCCTGTTCACGGCCGTCGCCACGAACAACCCGGATCAGGCGGAGCAGCTCTTCCCGCTGCTCGTGCTCGTGGGCCTCGTGG
>JAEWEI010000018.1 GCA_023389545.1 Actinomycetes bacterium
TCGGGTCAGCAGCCGGGGCCGGTGGGGTTGTCGTGGCAGGTGTCGGCGACGAGGTGGGAGCGGGATTCGTGGATGGTGACGGGTGGGTGGGTTGTGGTGGTGGTGGCGGTTCCGTTGATGGGGCGCCAGGTGGCGGTCCCGGCGATGTGGTACTCGCCTGACCAGGTGGTGGTCAGGGTGATGGTGTAGGTGCCTAGGCGGGGGTAGGGGTGGCCGATGACGCCTGGGGGGAAGGTTCCGGCGCGGACGCGTCCGGTGGTGGGGAACGGTTCGCCGGGGTGGGTGGTGGTGATGGTGGCGCCGTCGCCGTAGTCCCAGGTGTAGTCGGTGGGGGTGGCGCGCACGGTGATGGGGAAGCCCAGGAGTGTGGTGGGGAGTTCTTGGGCAGTGGGGGTGGCGGTGACCACGACGCCCAGGCCGGTGAGGAGGTTGGGGTCGCTTGGGTGCAGTTGGGTGGCAGTGGGGGCCAGGGGCAGGCGGCGGAAGTCCTCGGCGGTGAACGCGGGCAGGACGTCTTGGGGGCAGGACGCTTCCGCGACTCTGACCCAATCGGTCCAGGCGTCTGTCTGGGGAGTGGCGCGTTCATGGCGCCACAGCGGCAGCAGTGGCGGGTACCCGCCGCAGTCGGGTAGCGGGATAGAGCCGTCCGCGCCCGGGCACGGGCCCTGGGCGACGGGGTAGATGTACCCCGGCCCCTCGCACTGCTCCATCCGCGCGTACTCCACGAGGCGCGCCGCCGGATCGTTAGCAGCTGTCGCGGCTGCATGCGCCGCCTGGATCTCCGCCGCCCTTTTCGCACGCACAGAGACGACATCGTCACTGGCGATTGGCGTCTCGATGCCGTCGGCAACAGCGGGCAAGGTGTCGCTCAGCAGCCAGAGGAGGGCGAGACCAGCAACGAGCACAGATCTTCTAGCCATCAGTCGATCCATCTATTGCCTCGTACTCGGCTGCGCGAACGAGCCACTTGGACTCGTCCCGAACGACGACGAACGCCATGCGGTACGAATGCGCCTTGATGCCCTCACGCACAGTCACGCCGGCTGCGTCGACGACAGCCCAGGGTTCCTGGACGAGCGTCAAATCGACCGAGAACCAGGCGGGGTCAATCTCGACAGCCTCGGCAGACACAACGGAGGTCTCGGTCCCAACTTGGACCTCGCTCTTGGCCTGCATCTCCTCCACGGCGTCGACGACGCTCGCACAGAACACGCACTCAGGGTGGCTGAGCGCATTCCACTCGGTGAGGTCGCCGGTGTTATAGACGTACGGGTAGAGCGAGATGAAGTAGGTGGCGGCGGCGATCGCGCCCTCGACGCTGACGTCGTCCATCGCGGCGGGTCTTTCGGGTTGCGGGGAGCGAGTCGGACCTGGGGCGGGGGACGGGACGGAGGTGACCACGGCGTCGGTCGCCGTGGTCTCAGGCTCGGGCGGGATCTCCGTCCGAGAGCATCCCGCGAGCATGAGCGTGATGGACACGATGAGCGCGGCCATGCCCGCGTGTGAGCGGATGCGCTGCACAGCGCGAGCCGGTGGTTGCGAGCGCGGCGGCGGGATCATGCGGGCGAACCTAGCGAGAATCTGACATCTCGGTCACCCGCGGTCTCTCGCTGTGGACAGAGCGAGGCATTCGCGCCGGTGAACGACGGAACGCCCCGTCCGTCGAAGGGACAGGGCGTTCCGGGCGGTGCTGGCGGGTCAGCGCGCGAATGCGTCTTCCAGCAGCTGGGCCTGCTCTGCCTGGTGCTTCTTCGCCGAGCCGGTGGCGGGGGAGGCCGACGCGGGCCGCGAGACGACCCGGATCGAGCGCCCGACGAGCTGCGGCATGTTCATGGACACGTGCGTCCACGGGCCCTGGTTCTCCGGCTCGTCCTGGACCCACACCAGCTCCGCGTCGCCGAACGGCGCGATCGCCTCGCGCAGCCCGTCCTCATCGAGCGGGTAGAGCTGCTCGAGCCGGACGATCGCGGTGCGCTCGTCACCGGACTTCACGCGCTGCGCGAGCAGGTCCCAGTAGACCTTGCCCGAGCACAGCAGCACCCGGTCGACCTGCCCGGCCTTCGCCGTGGCCAGCTCGTCGGCGATCACCGGCAGGAACGTGCCGGACGTGAAGTCGGCGACGTCCGACGAAGCCGCCTTGAGCCGCAGCATCGACTTCGGGGTGAAGACGACCAGCGGGCGGCGCGGCCGTGCGTAGGCCTGCCGGCGCAGCAGGTGGAAGTACGAGGCGGGCGTCGACGGCTGCGCGACGGTGAGGTTCTGCTCCGCGCACATCTGCAGGAACCGCTCGATGCGCGCCGACGAGTGGTCGGGCCCTTGGCCCTCGTAGCCGTGGGGGAGCAGCAGCACGACGGACGACCGCTGCCCCCACTTCTGCTCGGCGGAGGAGATGAACTCGTCGATGACCGTCTGGGCGCCGTTGACGAAGTCGCCGAACTGCGCCTCCCACAGCACCAGCGCGTCGGGCCGCTCCACGGAGTAGCCGTACTCGAAGCCGAGCGCCGCGTACTCACTGAGCGAGGAGTCGTACACCCAGAACTTCGCCTGGTCCGCCGTCAGGTACAGCAGCGGCGTCCATTCCGCGCCGGTCTCCCGGTCGTGCATGACGGCGTGCCGCTGCACGAA
>JAEWEI010000033.1 GCA_023389545.1 Actinomycetes bacterium
CTGTACGGGCTGGTGAACAGCGAGCTCATGTGGGCGCAGGACCTGGCCGCGTTCGGGCAGCCGATGCAGACGTACGCCTCCGCGCGCCTGGCCCGCGTCGAGGACCAGTGAGCCCTGTGGTGGAGCACGCGACCGACGTGGCGGCCGCCCCCACGCCGCCCAGGCACCGCAGCCCGCTGCTGTCACGCAGCGGCGCCGTCGAGGGCATCGGCCCCGACGCCGGTGTCGCCTGGCACTACGGCGACCCCACCGCCGAGCAGCGGGCGATGTCCCGCGGCGGCGCCGTGGTGGACCAGTCCCACCTCGGCGTGGTGACGGTGACCGGGCCCGACCGCCTCACCTGGCTGCACTCGATCACGTCGCAGCACGTCAGCGACCTGCCGCCGCGCACGTCCACCGAGTTGCTCGTGCTCAGCCCTCAGGGGCACATCGAGCACGCCGCGGGCGTGGTGGACGACGGCGCCACCACCTGGCTCATCACCGAGGGCGCCTCGGCTCCCGCGCTCGCCGCGTGGCTGGACCGGATGCGGTTCACGCTGCGGGTCGAGGTCGCCGACGTGACAGACGAGTGGGCGGCGATCGGCGAGCCGGTGGACGCCGAGGGCGCCGAGGGCGAGCCGGTCACCTGGCGCGACCCGTGGCCGCGCACCGCGCCCGGCGGCACCCGGTACGGGCCCGACGACGCCCAGCACCCGGGATCGGACCGCGCCTGGCGGCTCGTGCTGGTCCCGCGTGCCGAGCTCGCGCAGCAAGTGGCGGCGCGTGAGCAGGCCGGGTGGCCGCTGGTCGGCACCTGGGCCAGCGAGGCCCTGCGCGTGGAGGCGTGGCGCCCCCGGCTCGGACGCGAGGTGGACCACCGGTCCATCCCGCACGAGCTCGACTGGCTGCGCACGGCCGTGCACCTGGAGAAGGGCTGCTACCGCGGCCAGGAGACCGTGGCGCGCGTGCACAACCTCGGCCGCCCCCCGCGCCGGCTCGTGATGCTGCACCTCGACGGGTCCGGGCACCTGCTGCCGGAGCCGGGCGCGCCGGTGCATGAGACGGGGTCGCTGACCAGCGGCGGAGAGATCGGCCGCGTCATCGGGCACATCACCAGCGTGGCCCGCCACCATGAGCTCGGGCCCGTGGCGCTGGCAGTGGTCAAGCGCTCCGCGCCCACCGACGCCGACCTCATGGTCGAGTGCGAGGGCGGCCCGGTGGCCGCCGGCCAGGAGCCGATCGTCGCCGGCGAGGGCGTGTCGGCGGATCGCCCGGCGCCCCGAGGTCCCGTCGCCCGCGGCCTGGGGCATCGCCCGAGCCTGTGAGCGGCGCCGGCTCCACGGTCGCCGGGTCCGTCGCCGAGCGGCTGCGCAGGACCCGCCGGGAGTCCGCCGCCTGGGCGACTGAGGGCTGGCGACGAGCGCGGTCCGCGTGGTTCGCGATCCTGCAGGCCGCCTTCGCGGCGGGCGTCGCATTCGGCATCTCGCACCAGGTGCTGGGCCACCCGGCCCCGATCTTCGCGCCGATCTCGGCGTGGATCGCGCTGGGCTTCAGCGAGGACCGCCAGCTCCGCCGCATCCTGGAGATCTCCGCGGGGGTGGCGCTCGGCGTCGGGCTGGCGGAGCTGCTGGTCAGCGGCATCGGATCGGGCGCCTGGCAGATCGGGGTGGTGCTCGTCCTGGCGGCGCTCGTCGGGCGGTTCGTGGACCGCGGGCAGCTCGTCGCCCGGCTAGCCGGCTCGCAGGCCATCGTGGTGGTGGGTCTGCCGGCCACAGCCGCGGGCGGCGGCGGGGTGGGGCGGATCACCGACGCGATCATCGGCGGGCTCTCGGCCTTCGTGATCGTCGCGATCACGCCCACGGACCCGCGGCGCCTGCCGCGGCAGCAAGCCCACCGGGCAATGGTCGACCTCGCGGTGATGCTGCGCCTGGTCGCCCGCGGGCTGCGGGACCAGGTGGCGCGGGACTTGGAGGAGGCCCTGCTCGCGGGGCGCTCGTCGCAGTCGGCCCTCGACGACTGGAAGAGCTCGGCCACCGACGCCCGCAAGAACGCCCGGGTGATCCCACTCGGGCGGCGCCACCGGGACGACCTGGTCAAGCTCGAGCGGGCAGCGGTGATGGCCGACCGGGCGATGCGCAACGCCCGTGTGCTCGCCCGACGCGCGTTGACGGCGATCCCGACGGAGGAGGCGTCCGTCGTGGAGCTCGCCGGCGCTATCGAGCAGATCGCCGACGCCGTGGACGAGCTCGGCACGGAACTGGTCGCCGCCGACGTCCCGGACCGCGCGCGCTCGTTGCTGGCCGCGGCGGCCCACCGGCTCGACCCGTACCGGATCGCCCAGGGCGACATCCGGCTGCAGAGCATCGTGCTGCTGGCCAGGTCCCTGGTCGTGGACCTGTTCGAGGCCACCGGCGCCACTGCCGCCGAGGCCCGCACGCACCTGCCGTCCATCTGAGCCCGCGGGCATCCTGACCGCGTCAGAGCATCGCACTGTCCGGCACGGCCGGGCGTCGTAGGCTCGGCGCGTGATCCCCGCACTCCAGACCGCCATCTACATGATCTTCTACGTCGCCATCTTCGCGGCGAGCCTGTGGGCGCTCGTCGACCTGCTGCGCCGGCCCGCGGCGGCGTTCACCGCCGCCGGCAAGCTGACCAAGGGCAAGTGGGGCGGGATCCTCGGGTTGTCCGTCGCCGCGTCGTTCATGGCGCTGCCGTACCCGATCGGGCTCGGGTTCCTCCCGTTCCTCGCGCTCGGGGCCGCCGTCGCGGCGATCGTGTACCTGGTGGACGTGAAGCCCGCCGTCACCCCGTACACCAAGCGGCGCGGCCCCCGCGGCCCGCAGCGGGGCGGCTGGTGAGCAGCATGGCCTCCGCTCTGCTCGCGCAGGTGGTGCGCGGCGACCTCGTCGAGTCCGAGCACATGGGGAGCCTGGTCGTCCTCGCCCCCGAGGGTGGAACGCTCCTGGCGCTGGGCGACCCCGACCAGCTCGTCTACGGGCGGTCGTCGCTGAAACCCCTGCAGGCAGTCGCGATGCTGCGCAGCGGCCTGGACCTTCATGGCGCCCACCTCGCGCTCGCAGCGGCCAGCCACAACGGGGAGCCCGGGCACATCGAGGGCGTGCGGGCGATCCTCACCGCCGCCGGGCTGGACGAGTCGGCGCTGCAGAACACCCCGACCCTGCCGCTCGACGCCGCTGCCGCGCTGGACTGGCAGCGCGCCGGACGGGGGCCGGAGTCGATCGCGCAGAACTGCTCGGGCAAGCACGCGGCGATGCTGGCGACCTGTGTGGCCGCGGGCTGGGACACCGCTGGCTACCTCGACCCCGGGCACCCGTTGCAGCGGGCGGTGCGGGACACCCTCGCCGAGCTGACCGGCGAGCCGGCCAGCCACCCCACGGTGGATGGCTGCGGGGCGCCGCTGTTCGCCACGACGCTGCGCGGACTGGCGCGGGCCTTCAGCACGATCGCCCGCGCCGGTCAGACGGCGCCCGCTGGAGCCGAGGGCCGCGTGGCTCAGGCGATGAGCGCGCACCCCTGGCACGTCGCCGGCACTGGCCGCGACGCCACCGACGTGATGCTCGCCGTGCCCGGCCTGATCGCGAAGGACGGCGCGGAGGGCGTGTACGCGGCCGCGCTGCCCGATGGCACGTCCATCGCGTTCAAGGTCGCCAACGGCAGTGCCCGGCCCCGGCCCGCCATCCTGCGCGCAGCGCTGCGCGTCGCGGGGGCGGATCAGGCGCCGGGCGCGGATGTGGCAGCGCTGGACCGCGTCGGGCGGGTGGACGTGCTGGGCCACGGCCGTCCGGTGGGCGCCGTCGTCGCCGCGTTCAGCGAGGCGGCGGGTGGGGGCGAGGCCTCTGGCGGGGCGGCCGCTGACGCAGGGCGCTCATGAGGGCCGTGGTGCAGCGGGTCACGCGCGCCAGCGTGACCGTGGACGGCGAGGTCGTGGGCGCCATCGACCGACCGGGGCTGGTGGCGCTGGTCGGGGTGACGCCCGGCGACGGGGCCGCCCAGGTGGAGCTCATCGCGCGCAAGATCGCCGACCTGCGCATCCTGCGCGGCGAGCTGAGCGTGGCCGACGCCGGGGCGCCCGTGCTCGTGGTCAGCCAGTTCACGCTGTACGGCGACACCCGCAAGGGCCGCCGCCCGACGTGGAACGCTGCCGCTCCCGGGCCCGTCGCCGAGCCGCTCGTCGACGCGGTGGTCGCCGCGTTGCGCGCACGCGGCCTCGAGGTCGCCACGGGGCGGTTCGGCGCGGACATGCAGGTGGACATCGTCAACGACGGGCCCGTGACGTTGCTGATCGAGTCGGACCCCGCCACCGGTTGAGCACACTCCTGGGGCCCGGGTGGGCTGGCTGGGCGCCGGGCGCGCGTTGATGTCCGCGCCGCCCGACGCCCGACCGGTCAGAGCTCGAAGCCCGCGAACAGCACCGAGGCCAACGCCAGGCCCACCACCAGGTTGAACACCGTGGCCAGGCCGAACACGGCCACCGGCCGCCATCCGGCGGCCCGCAGCGCCTTGACCCGCAGCTCGAGCCCGATGCTGACGAACGCCAGGATGAAGAACAGCGTCCGCAAGTCGTTCGCCACGGTGATCACCGGCTTGCCGACGTCCGAGCCGACCTGGGCCAGGTAGATGGTGCCGATCACCGACGCGGCCAGGAAGCCGAGCACGAACTTCGGGAACCGCCGCCACAACTCGCCCAGGCCGGGCGCCGCCGCGTCCGGGCGACGCTCCACCTTGAACGCGAAGTACGCGGTGAGCGCGATGGCCACCACGCCGATCAGCGCGTTCTGGGTGGCCTTCACGATCGTCGCGAGGGCGAGGGCGTCCTCGCCGGCGAGCGTGCCCGCCGCCGCGACGGCCGCCGTGGTGTCGATGTTGCCGCCGATCCACGCGCCGGCCACGGCCGGGCTCAGGCCTAGCAGGTCGACGAGCCACGGCAGCACGAAGATCGACGGCAGCGCGAAGACGATCACCAGGCTGGCCGCGTAGGCGAGCTGCTCGCGCTTGGCCTGCACCGCGCCCGCGGCCGAGATGGCCGCACTGACCCCGCAGATGGACACCGCCGAGCTGAGCAGAGCGCGCAGCTTGTCGTCGAGCCCGAACTTGCCGCCCACCCACCAGGTGAACAGGAAGACGCTGGAGATCAGCACGAGCGCCTGCACGATGGCGGGCACCGCCGCCGTGACGATCAGGCTGAGGTTCACCGATGCGCCCAGCAGCACCACGCCCGTCTTGATGAACAGCTCGGTGCGGAACGCGGCGGCCACCTTGTCCTTGAGGTTCGTCGCCACCAGCACCGCGTTGCCGAGCAGGCCCAGCGCGATGGCGTACACGGGGAACTCGATGGGCTTGGCGATGCGGGCCAGCGGGGTGCCCTCCGTCCACACCGGCACGTTGAGCTCGAGGTACCGGGTCAGCGCGGCGAGCAGCACCACGAGCAGCAGCCCGGCGACTGTCCACGCCACGCCGGGTGGCGGGGCAGGCGATTCGGCGTCGGCGCGCCCGGCATGGGCGCCCGCAGCGGGTGACGTGTTGTCGAGCGCTGTGGCGTCGGCGGCGCTCATCACGGCACCAGCCCGTCGGTGAGGACGCCGGTGAGGACGAGGGTCAGCAGGACCAGGCCGAGCGCTGTGGCGATCCAGTCCTCGGAAAGGCGCCGTCGGGGGCGCGGGACGACGCCGGAGCCCGGGGCGGGCTCCGGCGCGGCATCGGGATCGTGCGAGAGGTGGGTCATGTCAGTCCTTGGGGTGGGCCGGCTCGGCGGTGTGGGCGCGCGCGAGCCGCGGGTGAACGGATGCGGGGCGCCGAGAGGGTGTCAGCGGCCGTGCCGACGGCGGGCGTCGGGCGAGCGGCTCAGCGCCGCGTGGACGCCCGAACGGGCGATGCGGCGGACCTCTCGGCTACCGACAGCGACAGGCGGACGCGCGGGGCGCGGCGGGCACGAGTCCCCGCGCGCAGGCCGTCAGCGTCGTCATGTGCGTCATCCTGGACGCGGGTCGCACCCGGCGCCCATGGCCGTCCGGATCGTGGACATTCGTCCTATCAGTACTGTCTGCGAGGCTTGTCCCTCAACTGTTGCCAGCACGGAGGGCAGGTGAGGATGTCGTGATGCGCATCGAAGCCATGCTGGGCGACCTCACCACCCAGGACGTCGACGTGGTCGTCAACGCCGCCAACTCGTCGCTGCTCGGCGGGGGAGGGGTGGACGGCGCCATCCATGCCGCAGCCGGGCCGGTGCTCCTCGCCGAGTGCCGTCGTGTGCGCCGCGACGAGTGGCCAGACGGGCTGCCCACGGGTGAGGCGGTCGCGACGCGGGCGGGACGGCTGCCCGCGCAGTGGGTGGTGCACACCGTGGGGCCCAACGCGCACGCCGGCGAGCGCGACCCGGCACTGCTGGCCTCCTGCTTCACCCGGTCGCTCGACGTCGCCGCGGGACTCGGCGCGAGCAGCGTCGCGTTCCCGGCTGTGAGCGCCGGGGTCTACGGATGGCCGATAGCCGAGGTCGCCGACGTGGCGGTCGCTGCCGTGCGGGGCTGGCGGTCGCCGGAGCCCGGTCGGCGGCCCGCGTTGGTGCGGTTCGTGCTGTTCAGCCCGGACGCCTACGCAGAGTTCACGCGCGCGTTAGCCGGCTAGCCAGCGGGCCACCGCCTCGGCCACGGCGCCGTCGTCCGCGGGGGAGTGGTTGCCCGGCACGAACACCGTCGTCACCGGGCCGGCCATCGTGGCCAGGCGCCTCGTGAGCTCGGCGGGCGTGCCGAACGGGTCGCGTTCCCCGGAGACGGCCAGCACCGGGACATGGACGTCGGGCAGGTGCTCGACGCGCAGCCGGTCCGGCTTGCCCGGCGGGTGCAACGGGTAGGACAGCAGCACCAGCCCGGCGGCGGGCTGCCCCTCGGCGACGGCCATCGACGCCATACGGCCGCCGAACGACCGACCGCCCAGCAGGATGCGGTCCGCTGTCACGCCCAGTTCGGCGGCGAACCGCTCCGCCTCGGCGCGGATGTGGGCGATGGCTGCCGGTGGCCGTTCGGGCGCCTTGCGGCCGGCCGCGCGGCCCGGGAAGTCGACCCGGCGCACCGGCAGCGGCGCCAAGGCATGCTCGAGGGCGACCAGGGTGCGGTGGTCGCGGTCGGCGCCTGCGCCGGGGAAGAGCAGCAGGCCCGCGGGTGCGGCCGGGATGGCCGCCGGCGCGGCGGGCTGTTCGCTGGGCACCCCCTCACGTTAGGCGCGCGACGTCAGGGCGCGACGGCTCGCGCCCATCCGGCGGGGTCGAGGGTCAGCGCGATGAGCTGGTCGGCGAGGCGCTCGTTCTCGGCGCTGTCGACCCCGCCGCCCCAGAGCGGGGACGCGTTGGCGCCGTCGGCTGCGGCGACGACGAGGCTCGTGACGTCGGAGGGGAGCCCGTCGTCCGCCAGGTCGCGGCGCCACCGGCTGGCGTCCTCGCGCGCGACCTCGGCCACGGCGGGGCTGGTGATGAGCTGGGTGATCAGGGCGTACGTCTCATGGGCGGTGCGGAGCTCTGCCTCGGCCAGGCTCGCGCGCACGTAGGCGCGGGTGAGGCGGCCCGGCAGCTCGTCCGAGGGGTCGATGCGGCCGTGCACGGCCTCGCGGAAGTCCTCGAGCAGCGATTGGGCGAGCGCCGACATGAGGTCGTCTTTGGTGGGGAAGTGGTAGATCACCCCGCCTTTGGAGAGTCCGGCCTCGTGTGCGACGTCGTCGAGCGTCGCGGCCATGCCGCGTGTGCGGAACACCGTGCTCGCGGCCTCGAAGACCGCCCTGCGCGTGTCCGACGCGCTCCGACCGGCTGTGCGCGCCATGCGCCCTCCCTCTCAAGTGCGGCTCGCCGTGCGGTGCGCGAGCCCGTGGCGGAGATCACTGCCCCACATCCTCGCGCACGCTAGAACTATACCGGCCAGTCGGTATAGTTTTGAGGATCATGTTGAACACGCAGATGCCGATGCCCATCACCGAGTCCGTGGCCCATCCCCGGCGCTGGGCAGCGCTCGCGGTGCTCGTCATCGCCGTGCTGCTGCTCGCGATCGACGGGACCGTGCTCTACCTCGCGGTCCCCGCGCTCACCCTCGACCTCACGCCCACCGCGACGCAGATCCTGTGGATCGGCGACGTCTACTCCCTCGCGCTGGCAGGCCTGCTCGTCACCATGGGCGCCCTGGCCGACCGGATCGGGCGCAAGAAGCTCCTGCTCAGCGGCGCGCTCGCGTTCGGAGCGGCCTCCGTCCTGGCCGCCTACGCGCCGAACGCCGAAACGCTCATCGCCGCCCGGCTGCTGCTCGGGGTCGCCGGCGCGACGCTGATGCCGTCGACCCTGTCGATCATCCGGAACCTGTTCCACGACGCCCGCGAGCGCACCCGCGCCATCGCGATCTGGTCGGCGGCATTCGGCGGCGGCGCTGCCATCGGCCCGCACGTCGGCGGATTCCTGCTCGAGCACTACTGGTGGGGCTCGGTGTTCCTGGTGAACGTGCCGGTCATGGCCGCCCTGCTGCTCTTCGGCGCGATCGTCCTGCCCGAGTCGCGCGACCCCTCGCCCGGGCCGTTCGACCTCGCGTCCGCCGCCCTGTCGCTCGTCGCGATCGCCTCGTTCGTGTACGCGATCAAGCACCTGGCCAGCTCGGGCCTGGACTCGGTCACCCTGACCGCCGCGGCGATCGCGGTGGCGGCGGCCGCGGTGTTCATCCGCCGCCAGCGCCGCCTCGCGACCCCGCTGCTCGACCTCACGCTGTTCAAGCGGCCCGCGTTCAGCGGCGCCGTCGCGGCCAACTTCGTGTCGGTCTTCGCCCTCACCGGCCTGCTGTTCTTCTTCTCCCAGTACCTCCAGCTGGCCCGCGGGTTC
>JAEWEI010000036.1 GCA_023389545.1 Actinomycetes bacterium
CTCAGATGAACGCGGGGCAGCAGGTGCTCGAGTACGACGTCGTGGTCGTGGGGGCTGGCGCGGTGGGGGAGAACGCCGCCGAGCGGGCCGGGCGCGCAGGGCTCAGCGTCGCGATCGTCGAGGACGAGCTGGTGGGCGGGGAGTGCTCCTACTGGGCCTGCATGCCCTCCAAGGCGCTGCTGAGGCCTGGGGCGGTGCTGGCGGCCGCCCGGGCGGTGCCGGGCGCCTCAGAGGCCGTGACGGGCGGGATCGACGTCGCCGCGGCCCTCGCACGGCGCGACAAGTTCACCTCTGACTGGGACGACTCGGGCCAGGTCAGGTGGCTGGAGAAGACTGGCATCGACCTGGTGCGCGGCCGGGCCCGTTTCACCGGCCCACGGGAGCTGGTGCTCATGCCCGATCCGGCGTCGCCCGAGGCGGAGCCCGCGGGCGTCGTGGTGCGCGCGCGGCGGGCCGTGGTGGTGGCCACTGGCAGCGACCCCGTGATCCCACCCGTGCCGGGCCTCGTCGAGTCGGAGCCGTGGACCAGCCGTGAGGCCACGTCCGCGGAGAGCGTGCCCGGCTCGCTGGCGATCATCGGCGGCGGTGTCGTCGCGTGCGAGCTGGCAGTGGCGTACACCGACCTCGGCTCCGCCGTCACGGTGCTGGTGCGGGGCGACAGGCTGCTGGACCGCCTGGAGCCGTTCGCCGCGCAGGAGGTCGAGGAGTCGCTCGTCGAGCTTGGCGTCGACGTCCGCTTCGGCGTGGAGGCGACCAGGGCCGCCCGCGAGGACGGCCGCACGACCCTGGAGCTCTCCACCGGGGGGAGCCTCGTGGCTGACCAGGTGCTGGTCGCCACCGGCCGTCGGCCGCGCACGTTCGACCTCGGCCTGGAGGCGCTCGGGCTCGAGCCCGGGGCGGCCCTCGCGGTCGACGACGCGATGGAGGTCGTGGGCGCGGAGGGCGGATGGCTGTTCGCCGCGGGCGACGTCACGGGCCGCACCGCCACCACGCACCAAGGGAAGTACGACGCGCGAGTGGCTGGCGACGTCGTGGCCGCCCGGTTCTCACAGGCGGCGTCCCCCGGGGCGTTCTCGGAGGCGGCGGAGGCGGAGCGCGACGCTGGCGCGTGGAGCCGCTACCGGGCCACGGCGGACCACGCGGCGGTGCCCCAGGTGGCGTTCACCCGGCCCGAGGTGTCCACCGTCGGCTTGACCGAGCAGGCCGCCCGGAACGCGGGGATGGCCGTGCGGGCTGTGCGGCACTCCATCGGATCAGTCGCGGGCGCCACCGTGGCGGCTGACGGGTACCGGGGGACCGCGCAACTCGTCCTGGACGACGCGCGCGGCGTGGTGGTCGGCGCCACGTTCACGGGGCCCGATGCCGCGGAGCTGCTGCACGCCGCGACCATCGCCGTGGTGGCCGAGGCGCCGCTCGACCGGCTGTGGCACGCGGTGCCGGCCTACCCGACAGTCAGCGAGGTGTGGCTGCGGCTGCTGGAGGCCGCCGGCCTGTGAGCCCGGCGGCCTCCGCCCGTCAGCTGGCCAGCGAGCCGTCGCTCGACAGCACCAGGCCGATGGACGCCTTGCCCTGGCGGACAGCGTCCCCGATCAGGCCGAAGTCGTAGGACTGGAACTGCGCGATGTCGAGCCCGTAGACCTCCTCGAGGCCCGGCTGGCAGAACGGGCGCTCGGGGCACTCCGGCGGGCCCGCCAGGATGAGGCCGCCGCAGGTGTCGGCGAGCTCGGTCAGCGTCGACACGTCGTGCTCGTCGGCGAACGCCTGCGTGACGGCGAACGCGTTCTGATCCTGCGCGTCGGAGACCGCCCCGAACGTGATCCCCGAGTCGTCGCCCAGCGTGGTCAGCGCCTCCACCGTGGCCGTCGGGTCGGCGCTCGCGACGGGCGCCGCGTCCGGGCCGTTGACCTTCGTGTTGAGGAACTCGGCGAGCGTCGCGGCGTACTCGGGGGTGAAGGTGATCTCCCCGGACTGCAGCGCCGGAAGGTACGTCTCGCGGTTGCCGATGGTCTGCACCTGGACGGTGTACCCGGCGGAGCGCAGCACCTCGGCGTACAGCTCGGCGAGCGTCGAGCTCTCCGAGAAGTTCGCGGCGCCGATGGTCACCTGCTTGCCGGCGCCCACGCTGGAGTCGTCGGCGGCGAGCCCCTCGTCCGCGACGTACGCCTTCGCGGCCTCGCTGGCCGTCTCGCGGTCGATGTCCACCGCCTTGTTGAGCTCGATGAGCTTGTCCGTGTCGAGGGACTCGGACACCGTGTCGAGCAGGGGGATCAGCGCGGGATCGGCGGCGGCGGCCTGCGCGTTCACCGCGGGGATCACGTTGTCCGCGTTCTGCAGTCCCTGGTCGTCCTCCAGCACCACCAGCTGGTCGCCGGCGACGGGCTCACAGGTCGCCAGGCCGGAGGTGCCAGAGGGCGCGGCGGTCTCGCCCCCGCCGGAGCCGGGCGACCCGCAGGCTGCGAGCAGGAGGACCCCCGCTGCTGCGAGGGCCGCTGTCCGGGTTGTGCGCATGAGGGGCTCCCTGATCGGCAAGTCGAGTCGGAGCCATTTGACCGTTCAACCACGCGGACGGCAACCCGAATGGCAGGGAACGCGCAGCCCAGGCGAGGTGATCGGCCGCTACGGGAGGTCCGAGGCCGGGACGGCGCGCGCCCGCCGCGGCGGCGGCCGCATCGGCGCCGGGGTGAGGG
>JAEWEI010000037.1 GCA_023389545.1 Actinomycetes bacterium
GTGCGGGCGACCCGCGCACGCCGTGCCGAGCCCTGGCCGCTGACGCCGTAGCCGACCAGCACGGCCTCGCGGGCCTCGCCGTCGGCCTCCACGGCCGCCGGAACCGGGGTGGGAGCCGGCGCGGCGCCGTGCGGGTCGGTGTCCACCTCGATGATCGGGGCGCCCACGTCGACTGTCGTGCCGGGCTCGACGAGGATCCGGGTGACGACGCCGGCGAACGGGCTCGGCAGGTCGACCAGCGACTTCGCCGTCTCGATCTCGACGATCGTCTGGTTGACCTCGACGGTGTCGCCGACGGCGACGTGCCACGCGACGATCTCGGCCTCGGTCAGGCCCTCGCCCGCGTCGGGCAGGTTGAACTGCTGGTAGATCGGCACCGTGGTCTCCTCACACGCCAGGGTTCAGAACGTCAGGGTGCGGTCGACGGCGTCGAGCACACGGTCCAGGCCGGGCAGGTAGTCCTCTTCGATCTTCGCCACGGGGTAGGGGGTGTGGAACCCGCCGACGCGCAGCACCGGGGCCTCGAGCCGGTAGAAGCACTCCTCGGTGACCCGCGCGGCGACCTCGGCGCCCGTCCCGTAGACCGTCGGCGCCTCGTGGACCACGACACAGCGGCCCGTGCGGCGCACCGAGGCGACAACCGTCTCGACGTCCAGCGGGGAGAGCGTCCGCAGGTCCACGACCTCGATGCTCGTGCCCTCTGCCGCTGCCGCGTCGGCGGCCTTGAGCGCGGTGGCCACGGTGGGGCCGTAGGCCACGACCGTCACGTCCGTGCCCGATCGCAGCACTTGGGCGCGGTCGAGGCCGGTGGATGCCTCGGCATGCGGCGCGGCGACCTGGCCCAGGTCCACATCGCCCTTGTCCCAGTACCGGCCCTTCGGCTCGAAGAACAGCACCGGGTCGGGTGACGCGATGGCCTGCTGGATCATCGCGTAGGCGTCGGCCGGGTTCGACGGGCTCACCACCCGCAGGCCCGGGGTGTGCGCGAACAGCGCCTCGGGCGACTCGCTGTGGTGCTCGATGGCGCCGATGCCGCCGCCGTAGGGCACGCGGATGACGACGGGCAGCGTCAGGCGGCCGCGCGAGCGGTAGTGCATCTTCGCGAGCTGCGTGGTGATCTGGTCGAACGCCGGGAAGATGAACCCGTCGAACTGGATCTCGCACACCGGGCGGTAGCCGCGCAGGGCCAGGCCGATGGCGGTGCCGAGGATGCCCGACTCGGCGAGCGGCGTGTCGACCACGCGCTCCCCGCCGAAGTCCTTGTGCAGGCCGTCGGTGACGCGGAACACCCCGCCCAGGGCGCCGATGTCCTCGCCCATGAGGAGCACCTTCGGGTCCTGCTCCAGCGCACGGCGCAGCCCCAAGTTGATGGCCTTGCCGAGGGTGACGCGCTGCACTCCTGTGGTGGCGCTCATCGGGCGGCTCCCGTCGTGTCAGCGGCGCCCGCCGTGGGCAGGAACGAGCCCTCGTACTCCTCGAACCAGGCGCGCTCCGCCTCGACCATCGCGTTCGGCGCGGCGTAGACGTGCTCGAACATCGAGGCGCTGTCGGGCGCCTCCCAGCCGCGCACTGTGGTGCGGAGCCGCTCGCCGAGCCGTGCGGCCTCGGCGTCGAGCTCGGCGGTGAACCCGGCGGGGAGCTCGCCGATCGCCTCCAGGTGCAGCCGCAGGCGGTCGATCGGGTCGCGGCGGGCCCAGTAGTCCTCCTCGGCGGCGGACCGGTAGCGGGTGGGGTCGTCCGACGTGGTGTGCGCGCCCATCCGGTAGGTGAACGCCTCGATGAACGTCGGGCCTCCCCCGCTGCGCGCGCGTTCGAGCGCCTCGGCGGTCACCGCGTAGCAGGCGAGCACGTCGTTGCCGTCGACGCGCACGCTGGGTATGCCGAAGCCGGGCGCGCGGTCGGCGATCGGCACCCGGGACTGGCGGGTGGTGGGCTCGGAGATCGCCCACTGGTTGTTCTGGCAGAAGAACACCATCGGCGCGTTGTTCACGGCGGCGAAGACGAGCGCCTCGCTGACGTCCCCCTGCGAGGTGGCGCCGTCGCCGAAGTACGTGACCACAGCAGTGTCGCGGTCTGGGTCGCCGGTGCCGACGGCGCCGTCGCGCTGCACGCCCATCGCGTAGCCCGTGGCGTGCAGGGTGTGCGAGCCGATGACCAGCGTGTACAGGTGGAAGTTGTGGGCCTCGGTGTCCCAGCCGCCGTGGTCGATGCCGCGGAACAGCCGCAGCAGGTCGGCCAGGTCCAGCCCGCGGGTGTGGGCGACGCCGTGCTCGCGGTAGGACGGGAAGACGTAGTCCTGCGCGCGCAGCGCCCGACCTGAGCCGATCTGCGCGGCCTCCTGGCCCAGGCTCTGGGCCCACAGGCCGAGCTCGCCCTGCCGCTGGAGCGCGGTGGCCTCGGTGTCGAAGCGGCGCACGATGACCATGTCGCGGTAGAGCCCGCGCAGCGCCTCGGCGTCGAGGTGTGCGATGCGGTCGGAGTAGTCGGGGTGCTCGAGCCGCTCCCCCGCAGGGGTGAGCAGCCGGACGAGTCCATCGTCGGTGAGTGGGCCAGACGTGCTCACGCGGGGTCTCCTTCGCGCGCCGGCAGCAAGGGCGAGAAAACGGTCAGATCGAACCTACGTGAGCGTAGGCTACGCAACCGTAGGTAGTCCCGGCCGCCGGTGACAACCGTTGCGGCGACGCTTTGTCGACATCCCACATGACCCCGGCGACGGCGCGGATCTCCGCGCCAGCCACGGGCTCGCGGACGTCAGTGCGCGAACCCCTCCGCGACCTCGAGCAGCAGGTCGGTGGCCTCGACCTCGCCCACGCTCACCCGCACCCCGTCACCGGCGAACGGGCGCACCAGCACCCCGGCACGGGCCGACTCCCCCGCGAACGCCAGCGCCCGATCCCCGAGCGGCAGCCACACGAAGTTGGCCTCGCTGTCCGGGACGTGCCAGCCCTGCGCGCGCAGCCCCGCGACCATCCGCGCACGCTCGTCCACCACCGCCTGCACGCGGGCCATCAGTTCGTCCGAGGCGCGCAACGACGCCACGGCGGCGAGCTGCGCGAGCTGTGAGACCCCGAAAGGCGTGGACACCGCCCGGATCCCCGCCGCCAACCGCGGCCGGGCCACCGCGAAGCCGACCCGCAGCCCCGCCAGGCCGTACGCCTTCGAGAACGTGCGCAGCAGCACCACGTTCGGGTGCGCGGCGAACACCGCCAGCCCGTCCGCCGCCAACGGGTCCCGCACGAACTCCACATACGCCTCGTCGAGCACCACGAGCACATCGCGCGGCACCGCGTCGAGCAGTTCCGCGAGCTCGTCGGCCCGCACCGCGGGACCCGTCGGGTTGTTGGGGGTGCACAACAGGATCACGCGCGTCCGGTCGGTCACCGCCGCCGCCATCGCGGGCAGGTCGAGGCGGCCGTCGGCGGTGAGCGGCACCTGGACCGCCCGCGCGCCGGCGACGCCCACGGCGATCGGGTACGCCTCGAACGACCGCCAGGGGAACACCACCTCGTCGCCCGCGTCGCACACCGCGGCCAGCACATGGCCGAGCACGGCCACCGAGCCGTTGCCCGTGACCACTCCTGCGGGGTTCACGCCCAGGTGGGCCGCGATCGCCTCGGTCAGCTCCGTCGCGTACATGTCCGGGTACCGGTTGGCGTCCATCGCGCCATCGGCGATGGCCGCCACCACCGATCCCAGCGGCGGGAACGGGTTCTCGTTGGAGGACAGCTTGAACGCCGCCGCCCCGACGAGGGCGCGGGCGCCCGGGACGTAGGGCGGCAGTGCGGCGACGGCGGGGCGGAGCGGAACCTGGGTCACCGCCACAGCATGCCACCGCCACGTTCGACCTCTGCGGCGACGGCACGGATGGCAGGATCGAGTCATGAGCTTCGTGCTGCGCGTGATCATCAACGGCATCGCCATCTGGTTCGCGACCCTGATCCTGCCCGGACTGGTCATCGTCGGCACCGACACGACATGGCAGACGATCGGCGTGATCCTGCTGGTCGGACTCGTGTTCGGCATCGTCAACGCGATCGTGAAGCCGATCGTCAAACTCATCTCGCTGCCGCTGTACATCCTCACTCTGGGGCTGTTCACGCTGGTGGTGAACGCCCTGATGCTGATGCTCACCGCCTGGATCACCGAGCAGTCCACCTGGGGCCTGCGGGTCGACAACTTCGGCACCGCGGTGCTGGGCGCGCTGGTGATCTCGATCGTCAGCTTCGTGCTCAGCGTGCTGGCCCCGGGTCGCCGCCGCTGATCCAACCGCCGCTGATCCACCGGGCCGCCCGGTCATGGGCTGACTGCCGGGTGCACGAGGGGGCGCACGCTCGGCGGCTGCGGCAGGCTCGCCAGCGTGCCGGGGCGCCCCACGACGTCGGGGGTCACCGGCTGGGCGCCCTGGTACTGCGTCAGCGTGACGGTGGTGCCGTCCGGGCCGTAGATGCCCCGCTGGACTGAATCCCGCCACCATCGCAGCGACGGGTCCTGCTCCCCCGCCACCTCGATCCGCTCGGAACTGCGGACGTAGGTGGCAATGTCGTGCGAGTCGATGAGGTCGTGGGACGCGAGCCGGTCGGCCGGATCGGTGGAGGACCTCAGGTCGACGGACACCGTCAGGCGGTGCGGGGTGTCCGGGGACGGCAGCGCGTCGAGCGCGGGGACGATGTCCGTGGAGTGCTCCAGGTGCTTGGTCGCGACGCCGCGCGGCGCCGCCATCCCGGCGACCGGCGATCCGGCGGTCAGCACGTGCGTGACCGTGTGGCGGCCGGTGACAGCCGCGGCGGAGGCCACGGCCATCGCCGCCATCCCGCCTTGGCTGTGACCCGCGAGCAGCACGGCCTCGCCGGGCTGGGCGCCAGCCTGGTCGAGTGCCTGGAGGACCAGGTCGCTCGCGCCGTCGGGCATGCCCGCCATCAGGGGCACGTTGGTGGTGGCGCGCATCGGGTTGCCGCCACCGGGCCCCGCGGACTGCGTGCCGGGGATCGCCACAGCCCAGCTCCGGGAGCCGTCGGGCTGGTCGAAGCGCAGCACGCTCACCACGCCGAGGCCTCCGGAGGCGCCACCGGGGTAGGCGTCGTCGATGAGCCTGAGCAGCCCGGCGTCGTCGCGGGGCCGCTC
>JAEWEI010000043.1 GCA_023389545.1 Actinomycetes bacterium
GCTCGTCCGTCCCCGTCAGGAACCACACGGGCTCCTGGCGCTGGCGGTGCCAGCGGGTGATGACGTCCGCCGCCACCGTCGTGTACGCGTGCCCGATGTGGGGGGCGTCGTTCACGTAGTAGATCGGTGTCGTCAGGTAGAAGGTCGAGCGCGCGTCGGGCATGGGTTCATCGTAGGACCGCCGCCAGGGCAGTCCCCCGGTCATTTCACGGGTCGGCCGTGGTTCGGCCCAGCGTCGGTCGGAACCCCGCGGGTCAGAGCCGCGTCAGCCCGCGGCGCAGCCCCCGCACCGCCTGCGCGATGCGCTGCTCGTTCTCGATCAGCGCGAACCGCACGTGCCCGTCGCCGCCCGGGCCGAAGCCGACGCCCGGCGAGACAGCGACGTCGCATGCGCGCACCAGGTGCTGGGCGAACTCGATCGAGCCCATGTCCGCGTACGGCTCGGGGATCTTCGCCCAGGCGAACATCGTGCCCTTGGGCTTGAGGATGTCCCAGCCGATGCGCCCCAGGCCGTCGACCAGCGCGTCACGCCGCGCCTCATAGACCTTGTTGAGCTCGCGCGGGTAGTCGGCCGCCTCGTTGAGCGTCACCGTCGCCGCGATCTGGATGGGCTGGAACGTGCCGTAGTCCAGGTAGCTCTTGAGCTTGGCCAGCGCGCCGACCACATCCGGCCGCCCGACGAGGAACGCCACGCGCCAGCCGGCCATCGAGAAGGACTTGGTCATCGAGTACAGCTCGACGGCCACCTCCTTGGCGCCCTCGCACTGCAGGATCGACGGCGGGCTCCACCCGTCGAAGCACATGTCCCCGTAGGCCAGGTCGTGCACCAGCACCACGTCCCGCTCGCGGGCCCAGTCGACCAGGCGCTGCAGGTCCGCGAGCTCGACGGTGGTGGTCGTGGGATTGTGCGGGAAGGACAGCACCACCACGCGCGGCTTGGGCCAGCCGAGCTCCCACGCGTCCATCACGCGGTCGATGTACCCGGCGCCGTCGTCCCCGTCGCCGATGGGCACCTGGCGCGCGTCGGCGCCCGCGAAGTACGGGCCCCAGATGTGGATCGGGTAGCTGGGCGTCGGCACGATCGCCGCGTCGCCGGGCTGCAGCAGCACCCACATGAGGTGGCTGAAGCCCTCCTTGGCGCCGATGGTCGACAGCACCTCGGTCTCCGGGTCGAGCGCGACCCCGAACCGCCGCAGGTACAGGTCCACCACCGCCTGGCGCAGCTTGGGCAGGCCGCGCGAGGAGGAGTACCTGTGGTTGCGGGTGTTCGCCGCGGCCTCGGCCAGCTTGTCCACGGCGACCTGCGGGCTGGGCAGGTCGGGGTTGCCGAAGCCCAGGTCGATGACGTCGCGCCCCTCGCGGCGGGCCTCGAGCTTGAGCGAGTCGATGATCGTGAACACGTAGGGCGGCAGGCCCGGGATGCGGCGGAACTCCATGGCGGGACGCTAGACCTGCGGGCCCGGCGAGGGCCAGGCCATTCCGGGCGCGCCTCCGATGCCGGCTCCGTGGCGGGGCTGACTCCTGGCGCCGAACCTGCGAGGCTGGGCCGAGCGACAGCACCACCTCAGGAGACACCATGGCTGACACCACCCCCGCCCCCCGCAAGCCCACACATCGCGCCCTCCTGGTGGTGGACGTGCAGCCCACGTTCTGTGAGGGCGGCGCGCTCGGCGTCGAGGGCGGCAACGCCGTGGCCGAGGCGATCGCCGCCTACGCCGCCCAGAACCGCGGCCGCTACGACCTCGTCGTCACCACCCAGGACTGGCACATCGAGCCGGGCGCCCACTTCAGCGACGCCCCGGACTTCGTCGACACCTGGCCGCCGCACGGGGTGGCGGGCACCGCCGAGGCCGAGCTGCATCCCGCGCTCGCCGGGCTGCAGCCGGACTCCAGCGTCAAGAAGGGCGAGTACGCCGCCGCGTACTCCGGGTTCGAAGCCGTGGACGCCGAGGGCCGTTCGCTCGCCGCGCTGCTCGACGCCGGGCAGGTCACCGACGTCGACGTGGTCGGCATCGCCGAGTCGCACTGCGTGAAGGCCACCACGCTCGACGCCCTGTCCCTCGGGCTGCGAGCCCGCGTCCTCACCGACCTCACCGTGCCGGTCACCCCTGAGCAGGGCCTCCAGGCCCGTGAGGCGATGGCGGCGGCGGGCGCCGAGCTGGTCGCGTCCCAGGACGCCTGAGCCGCCCGGGGCGGCGCGTCAGCGCTTGCGGGCCGCGAGCGCCGCGGCGTACAGGTCGCGCTTGGGCGCCTGCGCCGCCTCGGCCACCTCGGACACCGCGTCCTTGAGCCGCTCTCCGGCGTCAGCGCGGGCCAGCACCTCGGCGACCAGGTCCGCGGTGGACACAGCGGCCCGGCCCACGTCGCCGCCCACCACCACCGCGATCTCGCCGCGCACCTCGCCGGCCCTTGCCCAGGCGAGGAGGTCGCCGAGCGGGCCCCGGCGGACCTCCTCATAGGTCTTGGTCAGCTCGCGGCACACGGCGGCGGGCCGATCGGCGCCGAAGGCCTCGGACATCGCCGCGAGCGTGTCCGCCAGCCGGTGCGGGGCCTCGAAGAAGACGAGCGTGCGCCGCTCGGTGGCGAGCTCCGCGAGCGCCCGCCCGCGCTCCCCGGGCTTGCGGGGCGGGAACCCCTCGAAGCAGAACCGATCAGTGGGCAGGCCGGAAAGCGCCAGCGCGGTGAGCACCGCGCTGGGGCCGGGCGCGGCCGTCACCGGCAGCCCCGCCGCGACGGCGGCCTCCACCACCCGGAACCCGGGGTCGGACACCGCGGGCATGCCCGCGTCGGTGACCACCAGCACGGTGCCGCCCCCGGCCACCACCTCCAAGAGGTCCCCGGCCCGCTCGGCCTCGTTGTGCTCGTGGTAGCTGACCACGCGCCCGCCGATGGCCACACCCATCCGGGCCGCGAGCGCGCGCAGTCGCCGGGTGTCCTCCGCGGCGACCACATCGGCCTCGGCGAGCAGCCGCCGCAGGCGCAGCGACGCGTCCTCCACGTCGCCGATGGGCGTCGCGGCGAGCACGAGGCGGCCGGTCGTGGTGCTGCGCCCGGGCGCCGCTGGAATGGTGGCCGGCGTGGGAGTCGTGGGGGTGCTCACGACTCCCAGCCTGCCACCCCCGGCGGCGTCGCCCGTCGCCCGCCCGCCGAGCCCCCTTCCCCCCGGCGTCGCCGCCCCGGCAGACGCGTCGCGGACGCGGCCTCTGGGCACTGTCGGCGGCGGTGTCGCCCCGCCTAACATGACCCGCGTGCCGCGTACACCCGAGGATGACGCCACCCGCCAGAACGGCCACGCGCCGGTCGGCCCCGCTGGCGTTCCCACCGCTGTGGAGACCGACGCGGCACACCCCCGCGCCATCGACGAGCCGGCCGGCGACGACGCTGGCCCGCCGCCGTGGCCGCCGACGGATGACAGCGCCCGCGATGAGCGCCCCACCGACGAGGAGCCGCCGCTCCCCACCGTCGACCGCCTACGCCGCAAGCTGCTCGGCGAGCGCACGCTGCTGCTCGACGCCACGCCGCGCGCCCGGCTGACCGGTTGGCTGTGGGCCCTGGCCGTCACCGCGCTGGCCGCCGTGCTGCGGTTCGTGCGCCTCGGGACCCCCCACAGCCTGGTGTTCGACGAGACGTACTACGTCAAGGACGCGTTCTCGCTGCTGACCCGCGGTTACGAGGCCCAGTGGGGTGAGGAGCCGAACCCGGCCTTCGAGGCGGGCGACACGAGCATGCTCGGCGTCGACCCGTCCTACGTGGTGCATCCGCCGGTGGGCAAGTGGCTCATCGGGTGGGGCATCGAGCTCTGCGGCGGCGCCGGCAGCTCGGCGGCGTGGCGGCTCGGGGCCGCGATCGTCGGCACGTTGAGCGTGCTGCTGATGGTGCGCATCGCCCGGCGGCTGTTCGCCTCGAACGCGCTGGGGGTCACGGCAGGGCTGCTGCTCGCCGTCGACGGCGCCGCGATCGTGGGCTCCCGCATCAGCCTGCTCGACGGCTTCGTGATGTTCTTCGCGCTGGCCGCGTTCGGGGCGCTGATCCTCGACCGCGAGCAGGCCAGACGGCGCCTCGCGGCCCGCACGGCGGTGATCCTCGACGCGGGCGGCACGCTCGGCTGGGGCCCAGGGCTCGGCGTCCGCTGGTGGCGGCTCGCGGCCGCGGTGCTGCTGGGCCTGTGCATCGGCACCAAGTGGTCGGGGCTCTACTTCCTGGCGGTCTTCGGGCTGCTGAGCGTCGCGTGGGACGCCACGGCGCGGCGCGCGGTGGGCGTCCGCGGCTGGCCGCTGGCCACGTTCGTGCGGGACGCCGTCCCCGCCGGCCTCAGCATGGTCGGGATCGCGGCCGTCACCTACGTGGCCTCGTGGGCCTCGTGGTTCCGCAGCCCGCAGGCCTACCTGCGCCAGTGGGCCGCCGAGAACCCCGACCAGGGCGTCCAGTGGCTGCCCGAGGCCCTGCGGTCGCTGTGGAAGTACCACCAGGACATGTGGGGGTTCCATCGGGGCCTGACCTCGGAGCACACCTACTCAGCGCACCCGCTGGGCTGGATCGTGCAGTGGCGGCCCACGTCGTACTACTACCCCAGCGAGATCTCCTCGTTGTCGGGCGACGCCGCGCGCGAGGCCTGCGGGGCCGACCAGTGCGCGCAGGCGATCACGTCGCTCGGCAATCCGCTGCTGTGGTGGTCGGGCGCGGCGGCGATCCTCGTCGCCGTGGTGTGGCTCGTGTGGCAGCGGGACTGGCGCGCGGGCGCGGTGCTGTCCGGCATCGTCGCCGGGTGGCTCCCCTGGTTCCTGTACGCCGAGCGCACCATCTTCACGTTCTACTCGGTGGCGTTCGTGCCGTGGGTGGTGCTCACCCTCGTGTACGTGCTCGGCCTGGTGGTCGGGCCGCCCGACGGCGACCGGCGGTCCCGGCGGCAGGCCATCGGCTGGGTCGCCGCGTTCGTGGCGCTGATCGTCGTGGTGAGCGCGTTCTTCTACCCGATCTGGACCGGATGGGTCATCCCGTACGACTTCTGGCGCATGCACATGTGGCTGACCAGCTGGATCTGACCACTCGGGTCAGGGGGCCCAGTCGACCTGCGGGGACCGGTGCCAGGCGAACCCGGCCCGGTCCCAGAACGCGGGCTGATGGGCCACGCGCGCCCGGAAACCCTCCCAGGAGCGGCGCTCGGGGACGGACCAGGCGACCTCCGCCACGGCGGCCAGCCGCGGCAGCAGCATGCGCAGCAACGAGTCCAGGTCGTGCAGCGTCTCGCTCCACACCGCCGCCTCGACGCCGATCACGGCGTCCGGGCCGATCCCCTCGACCAGGTCGGCCGGCTCCCAGTCGTAGGCGTCACGCAGCTCGACGTGCCCGGCCCAGTCCAGGCCCAGCTCGGTGGACGCGTCGTACTTCATGTCGAGGTAGACCCTGGACCCTGGTGACATCAGCAGCCGGGCGCCCGACGCCACCGCCTCCCGGACCGCCTGCAGGTCGGGCCGCGTGTCCCACAGCTGGACCACTGACCCGGGGGCCAGTGGGACCCCGGCGACCTCCTGCCAGCCGACCACCGTCTTCCCCGCCTCCTGGACGACCTTGGCCGCGGCGGCGATCAGCTCGGTGTACTCGGCGCGCTCCATGGTGAGCACCTCGTCACCGCCCAGGTGCACGTACGGCCCGGCGGTGAGCCGGGCGGCGTCGTTCAGCACATCCTCGATGAACCCCTGGGTCGCCGGGAGGGCGGCCGTCAAGCGGCTGAAGCCGACCTCGAGGCCCACATGCGCCGGCGGCGCCTCTCCGGAGGGGGTGAGCTCCGGGTAGGCGCGCAGCGCGGCGTTGACGTGGCCGGGCAGGTCGATCTCGGGCACCAGGGTGACTCCCCGGGCCGCCGCGTAGCTGGTCAGGTCGCGCAGATCCGCGACCGTCAGGCGCCCCCCACGCCCGCCGGTGACCGCGCCGTCGGCGGCCTCCGCCACGAGTCGTGGCCGCGACGGCGTCTCCAGGCGCCACGCCTGGTCGTCCGTGAGGTGCAGGTGCAGCATGTTGAGCTTGTAGTGGGTCATCAGCGAGATGACGACCTTGATCTCGTCGGGCGTGAAGAAGCTCCGCGCGAGGTCGAGCGACAGGCCGCGCCAGCTGTAGCGCGGCACGTCCTCGACGCGCACGGCCCGCGCGCGCAGCAGCCCGTCCGGGCCGGGCTGGAGCAACTGCTGGAACGTGAGGAAGCCCGCCAGCAGGCCCGCGGTGGTGGGCGCCGACACCTGCACTCGACCCGGGCCGGCCTCCAACCGGTAGCTCTGCGCGCTCGTGGCGGCTCGGTCGGGTTCCGGCGTGCTCTCGTGGGCGGGGACCGCCGCGTCCGGCGAGACGCGCAGCACCAGGACGTCCTCGCCGGGCGCAGCGCCGCCGTGGCCGCGCACCTCGACCGCCCGGTGGGTGCGCCGGCCGATGAGGTCGGCGGCCAGGACCCCCACGGAGACCTCGTCGGAGCTGTCGCCCACGAGGACCACGAGCCTGGGCCCGAGCACGAACGGCTCGGCGTCGACCGGCTCGCTGCGAAGCGCCTGCGGGATGAGCTCGATGGCCTCAGGCTGCATGGTGCCCCTCTCGGTCGGTGCGGCGCCGGTGCCGCTGCGCGCCATCCTCGCATCGTGACGCGCAGAGAGAAAGGGCTCCTGATATGCGTTTTCGCTGGCGGGCCTTGCCGCAAGCCTGGGCGTCGCGCCTGGTCAGCGACCTCCAGAGACGACTCAACCCTGCCCGCCTTCACGGCGGACAGGGTTGCTGTCGAACTACGGGGTGGAGCTGAGGGTGTGCTGTTTCAAGACATAGGCAACGCATGTCTCAGGACATAGGCAACACCGCTGGTGGTGTCGATGACTGAGGATGACACGTGCTCGCCTGGTCATCACCGCTGTCGTGCTCGAGGGCCGCTCACAGGCCGAGGTGGCCCGTGACTACGGGCTGTCTCGGGCATGGGTGAGTCGTCTGGTCGCCCGGTACCGCGAAGTCGGCGAGGCGGCGTTCGAGCCCCGCTCACGGCGACCGCTGTCCTCGCCAACGACGACCCCGGCCGAGGTCGTCGACCTGATCGTCGCCCTACGCCATCGACTGGCCAGCGGCGGCCTGGACGCCGGCGCGCACACGATCGCCTGGCACCTGGCCCACCACCACGGCCACCAGATCGCGCCCGCCACGATCTGGCGCCATCTCAAAGCCGCCGGGCTCATCGAGCCAGCACCCAAGAAACGCCCCCGCACGGCCTACATCCGCTTCGAGGCCGACCTGCCCAACCAGCTCTGGCAAACCGACTTCACCCACGTCCGCCTCGCCGACGCCACCGACACCGAGGTCCTGACGTTCATCGACGACCATTCCCGGCTCGTGCTGGCCTGCACCGCCCACGACCGGGTCCGCGGACCCGACGTCGTGACCACCTTCCGGGCCGCGATCAGCGACCACGGCGTCCCCGCCGCGGTCTTGTCCGACAACGGCATGGTCTTCACCACCCGCCTGGCCGGCGGACGCGGGGGGCGCAACGGCTTCGAGTCCGAACTAGCCCGCCTGGGCGTCGAGCAACGCAACTCCCGCCCGAACCACCCCACCACCTGCGGAAAGGTCGAACGCGTCCA
>JAEWEI010000058.1 GCA_023389545.1 Actinomycetes bacterium
TTGGGGGTCCAGCCCTCATGCCACGCAGACGCCAGCGACTGCACGACCGCGTGCCGCTGGGTCGCGTCGAGCTGAGCGAACAACTCGGGCCAACGCGCCTCGACGTCGAATCTCTCGGCCACGGCGGACTCCCCTCGATTGAACGTGCCCCGATTCTACCGAATCCACCAAAAACGGTCCATCGCGAGTTTCGGTGCGTTTGAGTTTCGGTGGTGAGTTTCGGTGCGTCGGCCGCCGTTCGTCCGCGACGTCGACGAGCCGCGCCTGCGGGCTCACCGGAAATGATCAGATTCGGCGCGTTGTAGCCAACCGACAAAGACCACCAGCGGGTGAGTCGTACGTTGCTCACGCTCAGGCCGATGCGTCGGCCGCGATTGCTGCTTGAAACTCGCCCACGCGCAGACGCGCGGCCTATACGGTTCTAGTGGCCGGCATTGAGGCCGGGGACCCAACAGGGGGATGTATGAAGCAGAAGTGGACTCTCGGCGCTGTGGCTCTGCTCGCGGCGCTCGCCCTGCCGACCACGGCCGCGGCCGACACGGCACCAGAGCAGGTCACGACTCGTGTCGATGGGGCGACCGTCACCACGAGTGAGCCGATCGAGACCAAGGCGGAGCTCAACGCCTTCCTCCAGAGCGACGAGCCCAAGACGATCAGCGTGCAGGCCGCGACCGGCAAGGTCGTCTCGGTCACCGAGGGTATCGAGCCGGAGATGACCACCCTCGCAACGACGGTGACGAGCATCTGCAACACCGGCAACGCCTGCCTCGTTGCCTCGCAGGTGCCGTACGCCAACTACGGATTCTCCGGCGTCGGGACGAAGACCGGCAGCTGGAGCAACCGCATCCAGTGGAAGACAGGCCAGTACACGGCCAAGGCCTGGTACAGCTACAACGGCACCTCCGTGGGGTGGGGAGTCAAGGCCGGCCCGAACTCGGTGATCAACATTGACGAGCCTGTTACCGCGATTCAGGTGACCATCTACTCCTGAGTCGCACCGCCGAAGGGACCCCCGGTTGACCCGGGGGTCCCTTCGGTGCGTAAGGCCGAGGTGCGCTACCCAGCACACCGCCGTAGAGCATTGGTGAACGGCTACGCACCGGTCGCGTGTCTCGCCCCGCAGCGTGTGCGGGCCGACACGTTGCCCGGGTGCGGGGGCGGTCTGCGGTGCGTGACGTCGAGTTCGTCGGGCTCTCGGTGGCCGAGGGCGCTGAGCGCTTGCGGCTCCCCCTGCCCGCCGGCGTCACGGACGTCGAGTCCTCGAGCATCGGGCTGGTGTCCTGGAGCGACGACGGGTTCGTCGTCCTGGGATGAGCCAGCCCGCACGGGAGGCCGGCACTGCGCGTCGCAATACCTCCCTCAGTGCCGGCTCGTGCCAACCACCACCTACCCGATAGACCTCGCTCGCTGCCCACAAGAGGCATCTCGCCGGTTCCCCACATAGCCGGCCACACGTCGTCCGCATGCCAGACCGGAGACGGCCGGAAACGATCGTTTGCGGCGAGTTGAACGAGGCATCAGGCCTTCGGCGATTTCGCCCCCAAGGCCACGCTCAGACAGGCCACACTCGATCCTGTGAGCGAACTCATCCCAAGCAGCCCTTACGGAGCCGTAGCCGACGTACACGACGACCTGCTCCGGTTTGAGCAAATGCTCCTCGACCAGTTGGCTGCCGCTGGCCTCCCTACCGCCGACGTCCTTGTCCCCGTCGACGAGCGCGAGCAGGCACTAAGCACCATCGGCATGGCGTTGTCGAGTCTTCCGGTGACCGAGCGCGGCCGGTCCGCGTACATCAGCAAGATGATCGCGGCCGCTAGCGCCGGCCTGTTCGACGCCGCCCTCAACTACCTGTGGAACGAGACTGTCGGAGAACTCCGTCGGCGGGTTATCGGGTATGACCTGGCCTACTTCTACGACGTGGCCGTTCCGTCGCCTGACCGCCGAAAGCACCTGTCGACGGAAGAAGATCTCACTAAGGTCGACGACTTCGACCTGCTCAAGGGGGCCCAGCAGATCGGCCTCCTCTCAGCGACCGGACACGCGCGCCTCGACCACATCCGATACATGCGAAATTTCGCATCAGCCGCGCACCCCAACCAGGTCGAGCTCACCGGGCTCGACCTGGCCAACTGGCTAGAGGTCTGCGTCAAGCAGGTCATCCTGCTTCCCTACGACACCATCACCGCGGAGACGAAGCGCCTGCTGGGAAACGTCCGCGCGCAGCCGATCTCAAAGGAGGAGGCCGCAAAAGCGGCCGCGTTCTTCGACAACTTGCCGGCCGATCGGGCAGACCTGCTCGCTACCGGCCTCTTCGGCCTGTACGTCGATCAGTCACAAGCGCCGCTCGTGGCGGACAACGTGCGGCGCCTCTGGCCACTGCTGTGGACGTTCGTCTCCGAGGAGGCGCGCAGCGGCTTTGGAATCAAGATCGGTCGCTTCACCGCGAGCCTGGACACGACGAAGGCCGCAGACGGCCGCGAGCTCCTGGCCCTGGTCGGCGGTACGGCGTACCTTCCCGAGTCAGAGCGCGTGGTCGAGATCGATGCAGCCATCGACGCACTCACTGCGGCGCATCGCGGATGGAGCAACTTCCACACCGAGCCGGCTCCCGCAAAGGCCCTCTCCGAGCTGATCGGGCCGCGCGGGGACGTCCCGGCCGCGCTCGAGAACAAGTACCTCGTGGCGATCGTCGAGGCCTTCCTGGGCAACGAGTACGGCGTCAGCTGGGCGGCGGTCGAACACTATGACGCGATGCTGCGCCGGCTCGACTCGCAGCAAGCGGGGAAGGCACTACGGGCGTTCACCCTCCCCACGATCTCCGCCAAACTCTGGTCGAAGACCGGTCAGGCTCGGTGGTCGGCGCTGCTCGACATCCTCGCACCGAAGCTGACAGCGCCGGCCGACCGCGCCCTGATGGAGGCGGTTCGCTCGTTCACCTCAACCCCCGACAAGCTGGCCAGCGACGCCAAGATCAAGAAGCTGGTCGCCGCGGCTCGCGCGTGAGCTCGAGCAGAGCTTCGGTCTCGTCTGTGTCGTCCGTGGGGCCCGCAACTCGGTGCGGAGTGCGGCGATGTAGGTGGGGTGAGCAACACTCGGTGGGTGCACAGGCCTGCTCCTCGTGGTGTTGACGTAGACCTACATCACTGGCACGAATCGGGCACGAGCGGTGTCAGAACTCACCGACAAGCGGTGTCGGACGAAACCGTCGAAGCCAACGGCGCCGTGCCCGAGCGCCGGACACTGGGCCGACCTCGTGGGATGACTCGGTACCCTGGGACCCGCCCCCTCCACCGCGAAAACAGGAGCCACCACCGTGGGACGAGTCGTCGTCGATGTGATGCCGAAGCCCGAGATCCTCGACCCGCAGGGCAAGGCCGTCGCCGGCGCGCTGCCGCGCCTGGGGTTCGGCCAGTTCACGTCTGTCCGCCAGGGCAAGCGCTTCGAGCTCGAGGTCGATGGGCCGGTGACCCAGGAGGTCCTGGCCGCCGCCGCGGAGGCCGCCGCCACCGTGCTGTCCAACCCGGTCATCGAGGACGTCGTGCGCGTCGCGGACAGCGAGGCTGACGCCGCCGGGACCATCGCCAGCCAGGGCCTCGCCTGATGGCACGCATCGGGGTCGTCACGTTCCCCGGCACGCTCGACGACCGGGACGCGGCGCGCGCGGTCCGGCTCGCGGGCGCCGAGCCCGTCGCGCTGTGGCATGCCGAGCGTGACCTGCAGGGCGTCGACGCCGTGGTGCTGCCCGGCGGCTTCTCCTACGGCGACTACCTGCGCGCGGGCGCCATCAGCCGGTTCGCGCCGGTGATGGACTCGATCGTGGACGGCGCCAACCGCGGCCTGCCGGTGCTGGGCATCTGCAACGGCTTCCAGATCCTCACCGAGGCGCACCTGCTGCCCGGGTCGATGATCAAGAACGACCACCTGCACTTCGTGTGCCGCGAGCAGGTGCTCAGCGTGGAGAACGCCGACACGGCGTGGACGCGCGAGTACACGGCGGGGGAGCGCATCACCATCCCGCTGAAGAACCAGGACGGCCAGTACGTCGCCGACGAGTCGACGCTCGACGAGCTCGAGGGCGAGGGCCGCGTGGTCTTCCGTTACGACGGCTGGAACCCGAACGGCTCGCGTCGCGGCATCGCGGGCGTCTCCAACGCGGCGGGCAACGTGGTGGGCCTCATGCCGCACCCCGAGCACGCCGTCGAGGCGGGCTTCGGACCGGACGGCGCGAACGGCCCCCGCTCCGGCACGGACGGCCTGCGGTTCTTCACGTCGGTGCTGCACTCGCTCGTCGGCTGATGGCGACGGACGGCCGCACC
>JAEWEI010000107.1 GCA_023389545.1 Actinomycetes bacterium
TGACCTCCTCGTGGTACAGGACCGCGTTGTCCTGGCTGCGGAACGGCCCCTCGAGCAGCGCCGCCTTGCGCAGCGAGTGGCTGAACTTCCCGTCGAAGAACACCAGCGCCGACTCCCCCGCGCTGTCCACCTGGCGCAGGTACCGCTGGATCATCACGTGGCGGCCCGCGCCCAGCAGGTCCTTGGCGTGCGCGATGGCCAGCATGCGCGACGGGGTCTCCCCCGCGGCGTAGCGGCCGGTGTCGCGCGAGCCGGCGCTGATGGTCGGCTTGATGACGAAGTCGCCGAACGCGGGGAACCGGGAGTGGATGCGCCGGGAGTTGAAGTTGCTCTCGGGGTCGAGCCAGATCGTCGGGACGATCGGCAGGCCTGCCTCCTGCATCTGGCGCTGGTAGGCCTTGTCGACGTTCCAGGCGACGACCGACGCGGGGTTGAAGAGCCGGGACACGGCCTCGACGCGGCGCGTCCAGTCGAGGAACTCCGCGGGGCGGTCGGTGTAGTCCCACGTCGAGCGGATCACCACGGCGTCGTACACCGACCAGTCGACGTCGGGCGCGTCCCACACCACGATCTCGGCGGTGACGCCGCGCGCGGCGAGCGCGGGGATGAGCGGCGCGTCATCCGGCTCGAGGTCGGGCAGCGACGAGCAGGTGGCGAGGGCGATGCGGGCTGAGGTCACCCGGGCAGAGTACCGACCAGCGGATCAGGACGGCACGGCGTCCGTCACCCGCCGCAGCGCGGTGAGGACCGTGTCCGCGTTCGCCACGCCCACCACAGCGCTGTCCTGGCGCACGGCCACGCGGCCGTCGGGGGCTTGGGCGACGGCCGCGAACACATCGTCGAGGGGCGCGCCCAGCTCGAGCGCCACGCCACCGTCCGGGAGCCCTGCGACGTCGGCGGACGCGAGGTCGGCGCGCTCCAGCCTGCCGAGGGACAGCAGGCGGACCGCCGCGCCGGAGCCCACCAGGTCCGCCACCGCGGGACTGGCCGGCGCGGCGAGCACGCTCACCGGCGGGGCGAGCTGCTCGAGCCGACCCCCGCGGCTGAGCACCGCCACCCGGTCCGCGAGGCGGACGGCCTCGTCCACGTCATGCGTGACCAACACCACAGTGGTGCCCAACTCGCGGTGGATGCGCCGGAACTCGGCCTGCAGCCGGCGGCGGCCCACGGGGTCGACGGCGCCGAAGGGCTCGTCCATGAGCAGCACCGGCGGGTCCACCGCGAGCGCCCTCGCCACCCCCACCCGTTGCCGCTCGCCGCCCGAGAGCTCATGCGGGTACCTGCGGCCGTAGTGGTCCGGGTCCAGGCCCACGAGCTCGAGCAGCTCCCCGACCCTGGCCCGGGTACGCGCGCGGTCCCAGCCGAGAAGCTGCGGCACTGTCGAGACGTTCTGCGTCACGGTGCGATGCGGGAACAGGCCCACGTGCTGGATGACGTAGCCGATCCGCCGGCGCAGCGCGACGGTGTCGGCTCGCGTGATGTCCTCGCCGTTGAGGAGGATGCGCCCGGAGGTCGGCTCGACGAGCCGGTTGGTCATCCGCAGCGTCGTGGACTTCCCGCACCCGGACGGCCCCACCAGGGCGAGCAGCTCATGCTCGCGCACCTCGAAGGAGAGGTCGTCGACGGCCACGGTTCCGTCCGGGTACTCCTTGCGCACGTGGTCGAAGACGATCGCGGCAGCCATCTGCCGGACGCTACCCGTTCATCCGCGCGGCGTCGCGTGGGCGCCCGCCGCCGGGTACGTTCGCTGACGTGCAGCCCAACGCGTCGACGGATCCCCCGGCGAACCCGTGGTTCTCCTGGGACTACGTCCAGCGGAACTGGGGCGACCTGACGAGCGCGCTCGAGCAGCACTCCAGCCTGACGTTGCAGGCGGTGGCCATCGCCCTGGCGATCGCGTTGCCACTGGCCGCCGCGGCGCATCTGCGCCCGCGCCTGGCCGGGCCGCTGGTGGGCACGACCGGCGTGTTGTACACGATCCCGTCGCTGGCGCTGTTCGGCTTGCTCGCGCCCTACACGGGCATCGGGCGCACCACTGTGCTCATCGGGCTGGTGACGTACGCGCTGCTGGTGCTGGTGCGCAACATCCTGGTGGGCCTGCAAGGGGTCGACGAGGACGTGCGGGACGCCGCCCGCGGGCTCGGGTACGGTCGCGCGCGGATGCTGCTCACCGTGGAGCTGCCGAACGCCCTGCCGTCGATCGTCGCGGGGGTGCGGCTCGCGACGGTGACCACTGTGGCGCTGGTCACCGTCGGCGTGGTGGTGGGGTACGGCGGGCTCGGGCAACTCATGTTCCGGGGCTTCCGCAGCCGCTACCACGCCGAGATCATGACCGCGACGATCCTGTGCCTGCTCCTGGCGCTCGCCTTCGACCTCGCGCTCTTCCTGATCGGCAAGGCGCTGACGCCGTGGGCGCGCAGCACGAGGAACGCGTGAGGGGCGAGCCGTGGACGTGATCAAGGAGGCCTTCAGGTGGCTCAACGACCCGCTCAACTGGACCGGGCCGCAGGGCGTGCTGGAGCTCACCCGCGAGCACGTGACGATCTCGGTGCTGGCGGTGCTGCTCGCGACGGTCGCGGCCCTGCCGGTCGGGGTGCTGCTGGGCCACCGGGGCCGGGGCGGCGCGCTCACGGTGGTGCTCGCGAACACCTCGCGCGCCCTGCCCACGTTCGCGCTGCTGACGATCTTCGCCTCGACCGGGCTGTTCGGCGCGACGGCGACCACGCTCGCCGTCGCGATCTTCGCGGTGCCGCCCATCCTCACGAACGCCTATGTGGGGATGCGTGACGTGGACGCCGACGTGCGGGACGCCGCGCGGGGCGTCGGGATGTCGGGCGCGCGCTCGCTGTTCGCTGTGGAGCTGCCGCTGGCGCTGCCGCTGATCGGCGCGGGCCTGCGCACCGCGTCGGTGCAGGTGGTGGCCACCGTGCCGCTGGCCGCGCTGGTCGGGGGCCAGAGCCTGGGCACCATCATCGTCTCGGGCCTGGCCGTGCAGCGGTACGGGCAGGTGGTCGCCGGCGCGGTGCTGGTCGCCGCGCTCTGCCTGCTGGTCGAGGC
>JAEWEI010000136.1 GCA_023389545.1 Actinomycetes bacterium
AGCGGGTTGCCCCACACGACACCGGTGAACCCGAAGGCCGCGCCCAGGACGATCGCGGCGCCCACGCGCATGACCAGCTCGACGGCGCCGGTGAGTGTCGGGACGAAGGTGTGGCCCAGCCCTTGCAGGGCGCCGCGCAGCACGAAGAGGACGCCGAGCACCACGTACAGGGCGCCGTTGACGACCAGGTAGGTCGTGGCCGCCGCGACGACATCCTCCTCCCCCTGCCCGACGAACAGCCGGACGATCGGGGCGCCCGCGGCGATGAGCACCGCGCCGAGCACCACGGCGCCGGCCACCGAGATCCACACGCCCTGCGCCACGCCCTGCCGGATGCGGTCGGGCCGGCCCGCGCCGTGGTTCTGCGCGACGAACATCGACATCGCCAGGCCCAAGGACGCGAGCAGCGCCACCGCGAGGCCGTCGACGCGGGTCGCGGCAGTGTACGAGGCCACCGCGTCGGCGCCCAGGTCGTTGAGGCGCACCTGCACGGCGATGGCGCCGATGGCGATGATCGACGCCTGGAAGCCCATCGGCAGGCCGAGCCGCAGGTGCAGCCCCAGGTCGGCGCGGCTGACCTTCCAGTCCTCGCGCCGCACATGCAGCACCGGGACCCTGCGCCGCACATACGCCAGGCACAGCGCCACCGAGACGCCCTGGGAGACGACAGTCGCCCACGCCGCTCCCCCGACGCCGAGGCCGAGGCTCCCGACGAACGCCAGCACGAGGCCGATGTTGAGCAGGCAGCTGATCGCGAGGAACACGAGCGGGGTGCGGGAGTCGCCGATGGCCCGGATGATCGCGGCGAGGAAGTTGAAGAACATCATGGTGCTCGCGCCGAGGAAGCTCACGACGGCGAAGGTGGTGGCCTCCGGGACGAGCTCCTCGGGGGTGCGCAGCAGGCGCAGCGCCGGCCCGGCGAGCATCGGGGCGAGCACCGTGAGGACGACGCTGGTCGCGCCGGTGAGCACGGCCCCGGCCGCGACGGAGCGGCGGACGGCCGCCGCGTCGCCGGCGCCGAAGGCCTGTGCCGTCGGGATCGCGAAGCCGTTCGTCAGGCCCCAGGCGAAGCCGAGCAGCAGGAACAGGAAGCTCCCGGTGGCGCCCACGGCCGCGAGCGCGTCGACGCCGATCACGCGGCCCACGACGATCGCGTCGACCACCTGGTAGAGCTGCTGGACGACGTTGCCGATGAGCAACGGCACAGCGAAGGCGAGCACGACGCGCCACGGGCTTCCCGTGGTCAAGACCTTGGACACAGCACAACCTCACGAACAACGGCCAGGAGCGGCGACGCCATGGCCGTTCCGGTCGTGGCCCTCGAATCGTATCGTTACGATCCGCATGCTCACGCACTTTTGCCGGGGTGTGAGCAAGGTGTGGGCGCTACCGCCCGAGGTCAGGACAGGCTGGCGGCGACCAGCAGCACAGGGTCGCCCTGGCCGAGCCAGGTGGCCACCAGGCCGGGCACGCCATCGCCGCGGGCGCCGAGGTCCAGCACCCGCCGCACGGCGAGGTCGACAGCCCCGAGGTGGATGGCCGTCACGGCGCCCGAGGTGGAGCACGGCGCCGGGCTGTCATCGGGCAGCGAGGCCACCTCGGGAAGGCCCGCCGCGGGCTCCGTCGCGCGGACCGCGACGCTCGGGACGCGCGGGCGCGCCTCGCCGTCCTCGCCCACGACGAGTTCCTCGGCTTGCGCCGCGTCCCCGCGCAGCACGGCCGCCAGCGCGTTCGCGTAGACCGGGTCGGCGCACGCGTCGTACACCCAGCGCGAGCCCAGCACCGAGTGCTCCATCGTGCCGACCAGCCACTGCTCGGCGCCCGGCAGCGGCGCCCCGCGGTAGGCCAGCGGCGCCTGCAGCACCTCGTCCCCGACCCTCACCAGCAGCACCTCGACCCCGACCTCCCCCGCCGGGTCGTCGAACCGGAACGCGCCGGCCGGCGCCAGTTCCGCCCCCGCGTCATGGGCGAACCACTGCTGCGCAGGCAGCCACCCGGCGAGCAGCTCGAACTTGGTGGGGTGGAGCTGTGCCGAGTAGATGAGGGCCATGGGCCGATCCTAGGGTCGCGGCCCGTCGTCGACCCGCGTCATCGGGCGTCGGGGCCGATGTCGATTGAGCGGTTCCCCGTTCGACTCATGGGTGAGAGGGTCCAAGAGGGACCCCGCGCTCATGAGGAGACGACCATGAAGTACATGCTGATCATGCGCTCATCGGACGAGGCTTTCGCGGCGTTCGAGGACGTCGACCCCGCGCTCATGCTCGAGACGATGGGGCGCTTCAACGACGAGATGATCTCCGCTGGCGTGCTGGTGGCGGCCGAGGGGCTCGACGACGCGGCCGAGGGCGTCGTCGTCGACTACTCCTCCGTGCCGCCGGCGGTCACCGACGGCCCGTACGGGGAGACCAAGGAGTTGTTCGGCGGCTTCTGGATCCTCGACGTGGCGTCGAGGGAGGAGGCAGTCGAGTGGGCGTCCCGGGCGCCCATGGCAGGCCCTGGCATCAAGACGGAGATCCGCCGCGTCGCGAGCATCGACGAGTTCCCGCAGGACAACGTGTGGGTGCAGAAGGAGCGGGCGTGGCGCGAGGCGACCGGGCAGCTCTGAGCCGTCCGGGCGGGGGCCGGGACGCCGTCGAGGCGGTGTGGCGGATCGAGTCCGCGCGCATCGTCGCCACGTTGGCCCGGTTCACCGGCGACTTCTCCCTTGCGGAGGACGTCGCCCAGGAGGCGTTGGCGGAGGCGCTTGTGTCGTGGCCGCGCGACGGCGTGCCGCGGAACCCGGCCGGCTGGCTGCTCACCGTGGGCCGCCGGCGTGCGATCGACGCGTTCCGCCGGCGTTCGGCGCTCGACGACAGGCACGCCGCCCTCGCCCGCGAGTGGGGCGGGGGCGGCGGTCCCCTGTCACCCCAGGGCGGCCCGGACGCTGATCTGCTCTGGGACCCAGACCAGATCGACGACGACGTGCTCGCGCTGATGTTCATCGCCTGCCACCCGGTGCTGTCCCGCGAGTCCCAGGTGGCGCTCACGCTGCGCGTGGTCGGCGGGCTCACGAGCACCGAGATCGCCCGGGCGTTCCTGGCGCCTGCGGCCACGATGCAGGCACGAATCACGCGGGCCAAGAAGACGTTGGCGGCGGCGCGGGTGCCGTTCGCGGCGCCGTCGCCCGACGAGCGCCGGGAGCGGTTGGGCGCGGTGCTCAACGTGATCTACCTGATCTTCACCGAGGGCTCGACGGCGAGCTCGGGCGCGGAGTGGATCCGCCCGGACCTGGCCCGGGAGGCGATCCGGATGTCCCGCGTCCTGGCCCGGCTGGCGCCGCGGGACGCGGAGGCGCATGGCCTGCTGGCGTTGCTCGAGCTAACGGCGGCGCGGTTCCCGGCCCGGATCGGGAACGACGGCACGCCTGTGCTGCTCGAGCACCAGGACCGCAGGCGGTGGGATCGGGCGGCCATCCGCCGGGGCCGGGCGGCGCTGGGCACGGCGGGGCGGGTGGGGAACGGACTGGGCGCCTACGGGTTGCAGGCGGCGATCGCCGAATGCCATGCGGTGGCGCCGTCGGTGGCGGGGACAGACTGGGAGCGGATCGTCGTGCTGTATGAGGCGTTGGGCCGGCTGGCGCCCTCCCCCGTGGTCGAGCTCAACCGTGCGGTGGCGCTGTCGATGGCGCGGGGTCCGGCGCAGGCGCTGGCGGTGGTGGACGAGCTGGTGGCGGGCGGGCGGCTCGACGGCTCCCATCTGCTGCCGAGTGTGCGGGGCGAGCTGCTGCGGCGGTTGGGGCGGGCGGCTGAGGCGCGGAGCGAGATCGAGCGCGCCATCCGGCTGTGCGCGAGTGAGCGCGAGCGTGAGGTGCTGCGACAGAAGCTGGCCGCCTTGAGTAGCGCGTGATCTATTGACATTCGATAGATATCTACTGAGACTCGGCGTATGAACCTGACGCGGAAAGCCGTGGGACTGCTCCGGGTCCTGCTCGTGCTCCTCTTCGCCGCCTCCGTCGTGGGGCAGACGCTGTCCTGGCCGGGGCAGTTCGCCCACCTGGCCCAGGAGGAGCCGGATCTGGCCCACCTGAGGTGGCCGCTCACGGTGATCGCGATCCTGGCGCTGCTGTGCGTCGAGATCGTGATCGTCGCCATCTGGCGGCTGCTGACCATGGTCACCGCCGACCGCATCTTCAGCACCGACGCCTTCGCCTGGGTGGACGCGATCGTCTGGTCCATCACGGGCGCCTGGCTGCTATTCCTCGGCGCGGCGGCAGCGATCACCGTGACCATCTACACCACCCCCGAGCTGCGCGATCCCGGCCTCCCGATGGCGCTGGCCGGCCTTGCGGTGCTCGGCGGGGTGCTCGTGCTGCTCATGGTGGTGCTGCGCACCCTGCTGCGGCAGGCCGCGAGCCTGCGCTCCGACATGGACGCGGTGATCTGATGCCCATCGTCGTGCGCATCGACGTGGAGCTCGCCAAGCGGAAGATGAGCGTCGGGGAGTTCGCCGAGCGCGTCGGCCTCACCCCCGCCAACGTCGCCGTGCTGAAGAACGGGCGCGCCAAGGCCGTGCGCTTCAGCACCCTGGACGCCATGTGCCGGGTGCTCGAGTGCCAGCCCGGCGACCTCCTCGAGTGGGTGGAGGACTGACGCCTCGCGGCGAGCGGCCGCCGCGCCTAGGTTCGGGACAAGAGGGCGCCGTGGGGCCCGATCTGAGGGAGGGTGCGGCATGCACACACGCACGCTGGGCCAAGGCCTTCAGGTGTCCGCCGTCGGGCTGGGCTGCATGGGCATGTCCCAGAGTTACGGCCCCAACCCGGGCGACCGCGACCAGATGATCGGCGTGCTGCGCGCCGCCGTCGAGCAGGGCATCACGTTCTTCGACACCGCCGAGGTCTACGGCCCCTACGTCAACGAGGAGCTTGTCGGCGAGGCGCTCCAGCCGGTGCGCGACCAGGTGGTCCTCGCCACCAAGTTCGGCTGGGACATCGACGGCGGCACAGGCGGGCTCGACAGCCGCCCCCAGCAGATCCGGCGAGTGGCCGACGCGTCGCTCCGCCGCCTGCGCACCGACACGATCGACCTGTTCTACCAGCACCGCGTGGACCCCGACGTCCCGATCGAGGAGGTCGCCGGGACGGTGGCCGAGCTCGTCCACGCGGGGAAGGTCCGGCACTTCGGCCTCTCCGAGGCCAGCGCGGCGACGATCCGCCGGGCCCACGCCGTCTTCCCTGTCACCGCCGTGCAGTCCGAGTACTCGCTGTGGACCCGCGACCCCGAGCCCGAGGTGCTGCCCACGCTCGCCAAGCTCGGCATCGGATTCGTGCCGTTCAGCCCGCTGGGCAAGGGGTTCCTCACGGGGACCGTCGACACCACGACATCGTTCGCCGCCGACGACGTGCGCGCCACCATCCCCCGGTTCAGCGAGGACAACCGCGCAGCCAACCAGGCGCTCGTCGAGCACGTCGCCGAACTCGCCGCCCGCCGCGGAGCCACCCCAGGGCAGGTGGCCCTCGCGTGGCTCCTGGCGCAACAGCCGTGGATCGTGCCGATCCCGGGCACGCGCCGCGTGAGCCGCCTGGAGGAGAACGCCGGCTCCACCACCGTCGCGCTGTCCGCTGACGACATCGCCGACCTCGACGCCGTCGCGGCCCGCGTCGGCGTGCACGGCGACCGCTACAACGCCAGGCACATGGGCTACGTGAACGGCTAGAGGAGCCACGATGCGCGCAACCATCCTGCACGCCCCCGGCGATGTCCGCGTCGAGGAGTTCCCCGACCCCACGATCCAGGCGCCCACCGACGCGATCCTGCGCATCACCACGGCCTGCGTCTGCGGCTCTGACCTGTGGCCGTTCCGCGGGATCGAGCCGCTCGGCGAGGCACGGCACATGGGCCATGAGTACGTGGGCGTCGTCGAGGAGGTCGGCGACTCGGTCACGACCGTCGCGCCCGGGCAGACGGTGATCGGCTCGTTCATCGCCTCGGATGACACCTGCGAGATCTGCCTGGCCGGCTACCAGTCCGGCTGCGTGCATAGGCAACCGATCTCGGGCGCCCAGGCCGAGCGCCTGCGCGTCCCGCTCGCTGACGGCACCCTCGTCGCCACCCCCGAGGCGCCGCCCGATCACCTGCTCCCCAGCCTGCTGACCGCGTCGGACGTGCTCGGCACCGGCTGGTTCGGCGCCGTGGCCGCGGCAGCCGGCCCCGGCAAGACGGTGGTCGTCGTGGGCGACGGCGCCGTGGGCCTGCTCGCTGTGCTCGCCGCCACCCAGCTGGGCGCCGAGCGGGTCGTCGCCATGAGCCGCCACGAGTCCCGCCAGCGGCTGGCGCGGGAGTTCGGGGCCACGGACATCGTCACCGCGCGCGGCGACGAGGGCGTGGCCGAGATCCTCGACCTCACCGACGGGCTCGGGGCGCACAGCGTGGTCGAGGCCGTCGGCACCCAGCAGGCGATGCTGCAGGCCATCCGCTCGACGCGGCCTGGCGGGCACGTCGGCTACGTCGGCGTCTCGCATGACGTCGAGCTGAGCGGTCGCCCGCTGTTCTTCTCCCTCGTCCACCTGCACGGCGGCCCCGCGCCCGTGCGCCGGTTCCTGCCCGGCCTGATCGACCTCATCTGGGACGGCACGATCGACCCCGGCCGGGTCTTCGACCTGGAGCTCCCACTCGACCAAGCGCCGGAGGCGTACCGGGCGATGGACGAGCGCCGCGCGATCAAGGTGCTGCTCCGCCCCTGATCCGGCTCTATCCCGCCGGCGTCGGGTCGAGTTGCGCCTGCAACCCGTTCAGGTCGTCGACGAGCGCCTGGACGCGGGCGCGCTCGGCTGCGGCGGCCTCCTCGGCGGCGCGGATCGCGGCGTCCCGCGCGGGCAGGTCCGCGTCGTCCCGGGCCAGCAGCTTGGCGGACGTGGCGAGCGTCTGGTCGGCCGGGGCCATCGGCAGCCTCGTGCCGTCCCACCACTCCCACGACAGCCGCAGTCCCTCGCGTTGCTCTGCCGGCATCGCGGCGAGCTCGGCGACTTTCTCCTGGTGGCTCCGACGGTAAAACTCCACGGACTCCGCGTCGGCGGTGAGCTGCGCGCGCTCCTGGCCGTTGGCCGCCTCCTGGGCGGTGAGCGCCTGCGACGCGAGGTCGATCTCCGCCGCGAGGCCGTCGAGCATCGCCCGCCAGCCGTCGTGCACCGCCACCAGGGCCGCCCGGTCCGCGATGTAGCGCGTGTACACCGTCTCAAGGCGCGGATGGAGCCCGCCGTCGTGCCAGATCTGGGTCCCGAGGTACGCGAACAGCTCCGTCGGACGGTTCTCGGGGCGGTCTCCCACCGAGCCCGCGATCTGCTGGTGGATCAGGTCGTCCGCGGGGGTGGCCGCCACCTCGGCCTCAAGGACCGGCGTGAGCTGGTCGCGCTCGTCCTGCGCCAACCGGTCCCAGGCCGCGTGCAACGCCTCATGGGCCACGGTCTCCACCGCGAACCCTCGCAGTCGCGGATCCGCCGGCACGTACACGACGATGCTGTTCGCGCCGCCCGAATAGCAGCCCACGGCGCCGTCCGCCCGCACCCTCGGCACAGCCACGTCATCCACGCAGCGACCCACGAACTCCTCCGCGCCCAGGAACTCGGGCCGCGCGTCGAAGAGGAGCTGGCGGCCCTCCTCGGTCAGATGCGCCTCGTCGGCGAAGGCGATGGCCTCGGCCGACGGCGGCACAGGGGCGCCCTGCGCACGATCGGGGTCGAGCAGCGCGCCCACGCCGTACCGCAGCCCGGGAGCCCCGCTGTCCCACCACCACGCGACGGCGAGCACCACGGCCACGATGCCGAGGGCCACCGCGACCCCACGGCCCCGGCCCGTGGGCGAGCGCGGCAGATCGTCGGGAAAGTAGGTCACCAGGTGACCATCGGACGTTCTGGGCCGGCACTGGAGGCATGGTGCGGAACGCGACGCTCGGCGGGCCGCGCCCGCGTCATCTGACGGGCGGTGCGGCTCCCCCGCCCCTACGGTCGTGCGATGACGATCCCTGCTCTCGCCGCCCGACGCTGGGGAGTACTCGGCGTGCCGTCCAGTCGCGCCGCGCACTGGCCTGGGATCGAGCGGGGGCCGGCAGCGCTCCGCGCGGCCGGGTTGGTCGCCGCGCTCGAACGCGCGGGCCTCGACGTCACCGACCACGGCGACCGGCCCACCGCCCGGTGGCGCGCGCTGCCCCTCGTCGCGGGCCGGCCGCATGATGTCGGCGGGGTGGTGGACGTGCTGGACGACGCCGAGCCCGCGATCGCGGAGGTGATCGCCTCCGGCGAGACGCCACTCGTGCTCGGCGGCGAGTGCACCGTCGCCCTCGCGCTGGTCGCCGCCGCGGTGCGCGCCCACGGGGATGTCGGCCTCGTCTACATCGACGGCGGCCAGGACCTGCACCTGCCCGCTGACAACCCCGAGGAGCCGATCTTCGACTCCATGGGCGTCGCGCACCTGCTCGACCTGCCCGGCGCGGTCCCCGAGCTGGCGGGCCGCGGGCCGCGGCGGCCGTTGCTGGCGCCTGACGCCGTGTGCTTCGTGGGGTATGCCGACGAGGACGAGGACGTGCACGGGCTGGTGCCGAGCGCGCGGGCGCCCGCCGACGAGGCG
>JAEWEI010000175.1 GCA_023389545.1 Actinomycetes bacterium
GGGAACGTGTCGCAGGAGCCGCAGTGCCGCGTGTGCCGCGACCCGCGCCGATCGGCGGCCGTGCTGTGCGTGGTCGAGGAGCCGAAGGACGTCGTCGCGGTGGAGCGCACGCGGGAGTTCCGCGGCAGGTACCACGTGCTCGGGGGCGCCATCAACCCGATCGCAGGGGTGGGGCCGGACGACCTGCGCATCAAGGAGCTGTTGATGCGCCTGCAAGACGGCGTCGTCACGGAGGTCATTCTGGCGATGGACCCGAACGTCGAGGGCGAGGCGACGGCGACGTACCTGGCCCGGATGCTCGTGCCGATGGGCCTCACCGTCAGCCGCCTGGCCTCGGGCCTGCCGGTGGGCGGGGACCTGGAGTACGCCGACGAGGTGACGCTGGGCCGGGCGTTCGAGGGCCGGCGCCGGATCAGCGCGTAGCCGGCACAGCACCGCAACGGGAGACGGAGAGGGAGTGTGAGGGCGATGACGGAGCTCGATTTCCCGGGTGACGCGCAGGACGCGGAGGTCGCGGACCTGCTCGAGGTCGCGCACACGATCGCGGAGGAGACCCGCAGCTTCCTCACCACGGTGACGGAGGTGGGCGCGGGCACAGGCCCGGACTCCTCGATCCCGCTGCTGCTGCTCGCCGTCTCAGACCTGCTGGCCGCGGGCGCCCGGGCGGGCGCGATCGTGGACGTGGTGCCCCCGGAGCGGTTCGAGCCTGATGTGGGCCCCGACCCGGATGTCGACCCACTGCGCTCCGCGCTGGCGGAGATCTTGCAGGGCATCGACGAGTACGCCGAGGTGGTGGACCCGCTGCTGGGCGCCGAGGTCACGGCGTCGACCGTCTCCGGGGACCTCGTGGCCGTCGCCGGAGCGCTGCTCCAGGGGCTGCGCCACTACGACTCGGGCCATGAGCTCGAGGCCCTGTGGTGGTGGCAGTTCTCCTACCTGTCGAGCTGGGGCGAGCGGGCGTCGAGCGTGCTGCGGGTGCTGCAGGTGCTGCTGGGCCACCTGCGCCTGGACGTGGACGACGACGTGGCCGCCGAGGCGGAGTACGACGCGCTGCAGCCCTGATCGCGGCGGTCGGTCACGCGACCCGGGTGCCGCGCGCCAGCGTCCGCTGCGGAACGCGCAGGCGGCGCACCGCCGTGACGACGCCGGCGGCGCCGAGCAGCAGGTTCACCCCGAGCCCCCACGGCCACACCGGCGACTTCTGGGGGTCGCGCTCGGCGACTGGGGAGTCGGTGACGAGCGTCCAGTCGTCGTAGTCGTGGCACTGGTTCTCCTCGGCGGCTGGGCCCGCGCGGAGCTCACGGACGCCGAGCCGGATCCCGCTGAGCGGGTCGAAGGTCGAGGTGTACCACCCGGCGTCGTGCCCGCTGCCAGCACCGTCAGCCACGATGACCAGCGGGTTCGCGGCGAGCAGCCACCAGGTCCGCTCGGTGTGCAACTGGGTGGTGGTCCGGGTCACCCACGCGCACTCGGGGGCGCCGGACGTCATGTCGTCGGTCGGGACGTTGGACCACGTCCGGACGTCCTCGGTTTGGGACACCATGCCGGTGCCCAGCGTCAGCACGAAGACGAGCGGCGCGATGAGCGTGGTCGCGGCGATCGTGAGGAACGTCAGCAGAGTCGAGCCGGCCGTCCGGGCGACCAACGCGGACCAGCCCACGCCGATGGCGCACACGCACGCGAGCAGCACTGCGGTGAGCAGCACGGCGACGACAAAGGACAGCGCCGGGGTGCCGCCCATCAGCACGCCGAGCAGCAGGAACGGCAGGCTCGCGACGAGGAAGGCCAACGAGGCGGCCCATGCGGCGAGCAGCTTGCCGAGCACGATTTCCGCGGGGCTGAGCAGTGTGACCTGGAGGGTGGCCAGGGTGCCGGCGTTGCGGTCGCCGTTGATCGAGGTGGAGCTCAGGGTGGGCGTGACCAGCAGCCCCAGGCCGAGCACGAGCATCAGCACGGAGGAGAACAGCAGCGGTCCACGTGAGGCGGAGGCGCCCGCGCTGCTGGACAGCGCGTTGATCGCCCCGGAGTTGAGCAGCGTGAGCCCGCCCACCACCACGAACCAGACGATGAGGGCCACGATCCACCGGGTGGAGCGCACCCGCTGGCGCAGCTCGAGGGCCGCGACGGTGCGCACGCCATGCCAGGTGACGTGCCAGGCGCCGCCGTTGTGGGGCTGCGGGTTCGCGGGCGCGCCGGGCGGCGGCGGGACGTCGATGTCGTGCGTGAGCGTGCTCATCGGCGCTCCTCGTCGAGGGTCAGGTAGGCCTGCTCGAGCTCGCCGCCCACGGGCGCCAGCGACGTGACGGGCACTCCGGCGCCGACGGCGTCGCGCACCAGGCGGGCGGCGCCCGCATCGCCGGCGACTTCGAGGAGCACCCCGCCGGGTGCGCTGTCGGGCGAGCCGGGTGGCGGCGCGTCGTCGTCAGGCCGCCATACCGAGCCCGTGGACGAGAGCCAGTGGGTGAGCGCCCCGTACGACAGTGCGCGGAGCCGCCAGGTGCGCTGGGCGGGCACGTTCCTCGCGAGCGCCTGCGGCGTGACGGTGCGCCCGCGCGAGAGGAACACCGCGTCGTCCACCAGCTCGTCAAGCTCGGACAGCACGTGGCTGGAGACCAGCACTGTGGCGCCCTTGGCGGCGAGGGCCCGCAGCAGCTCGCGCAGGTCCACGCGCGATCGGGGGTCGAGGCCGCTGGCGGGCTCGTCGAGCAGCAGCACCCTCGGGGAGTGCACGAGCGCCCGCGCCAGACCGAGCCGCTGCTTCTGGCCCCTGGACAGGACGCTCGCGGGGCGGTCGGCGTACTCGGTCAGGTGCACGGTCTCCAGGAGCTCCGCGACCCGGGCCTGCGCGCTTTCGCGCGGCAGCCGGTACGCAGCGGCGTAGGTGGTCAGCACCTCGCGTGCGGTGAGCGAGTCCCAGGTGCCGAACGCGTCGGGCATCCAGCCGGTGAGGGCCCTGGCCGCGCCGCCGTCGGTCACCGGGTCGTGGCCGCCGACGCGCACGTGGCCCGCATCGGGCACCAGGAGCCCGGCGAGCACCAGCAGCAGGGTCGTCTTGCCGGAGCCGTTGGGCCCGATGAGCGCGGTGACGCGCCCCGGGCGGGCCTCGAGGTCGACGCCGTCGAGGGCGCGGACGGCGCCGAACGACCGTGCGACCCCCCGCACGACGATTCCCGCGTGATCGGCCGGGGAGGCGCCGGGAACTGGCCCGGGGGAGGCGGTGCTCTCGACAGTGGGAGGCATCTGCCCAGGCTAGGGGCCTGTGATGCCCGCGTCCGGCGAATCCTGTGGGGAGGATGTGACAGATACGGTGGCGAACCATGACGATCTCGGGCCTCGAGCTGACCGCCGCCACGCTGGCGCTGCTGGTGCTCGCGGCTTTCGCCGCGGGGTGGGTCGACGCTGTCGTAGGCGGGGGCGGGCTGCTGCAGCTCCCCGCGTTGCTGCTGGTGCCCGGCATCTCGCCGGTGCAGGCGCTGGCGACGAACAAGGTCGCGGGCATCCTCGGCACGTCGGTCAGCGCGGCGACGTTCTACCGGCGCGTGCAGCCAGGGTTGGCCACCGCGGGCCCGATGGCGCTCACGGCCCTGGTGGGGGCGGGCGGGGGCGCGGCGCTCGCCGGGGCGATCCCGGAGGGCGTGTTCCAGCCGGTGATCCTGGTGGCCCTGGTGGCCGTCGCCGTCTACACCGTGGCGCGGCCGCAACTCGGCAGGGCCACCGAGCTGCGGTGGGAGGGGCGGCGGCGCCTGCTCGTGGCGTTGGGGCTGGGCGCGGTGATCGGCGTCTACGACGGGCTGCTGGGCCCGGGCACCGGATCATTCCTGGTGATCAGCCTGGTGAGCGTGCTCGGGTACGGCTTCCTCGAGGCGTCGGCGCAGGCCAAGATCGTCAACGCCGCCACCAACCTGGGCGCCCTGATCGTGTTCACGCTGCACGGGGCGCCGCTGTGGGCGCTGGGCCTGGTGATGGGGGCGGCGAACATCGTCGGCGCGTACACGGGAGCCCGGATGGCCGTCGCCCGGGGCAGCGCGTTCGTGCGGGTCGTCTTCGTCGCCGTGGTGGGCGCGCTGATCGTGAAGTTGGCGGCCGATCTGCTGGCGTGACGACAGCGTCCGCCATGCGAACCTGGGGGAGTCCGAAGTCTGGGCCATCCTAGACTCGTCGGGTCCATGAGCGCGACCCGTTCGACCCCCTGTCCGGAGACACCAACGTGGCCCTGATCGTGCAGAAGTACGGTGGTTCGTCCGTCGCTGACGCCACCGGCGTCAAGCGCGTGGCGAAGCGCATCGCCGAGTCCAAGCGTGCCGGGAACGACGTGGTCGTGGTCGTCTCGGCCATGGGCGACACCACCGACGAGCTGATCGACCTGGCCAACGAGATCACGCCGCTGCCGCCGTCACGGGAGATGGACATCCTGCTGACCGCCGGCGAGCGCATCTCCATGTCGCTGCTCGCGATGGCCATCGCGAACCTGGGCGTCGAGGCGCGCTCGTTCACCGGGCAGCAGGCCGGGGTCATCACGGACGACGTGCACGGCAAGGCCCGCATCATCGACGTCACGCCCAGCCGGATCCAGGCCGCCGTCGACGACGGCGCGGTGGCGATCGTCGCCGGGTTCCAGGGCGTCACCCAGCACACCAACGACGTGACGACCCTCGGCCGCGGCGGCTCCGACACCACGGCCGTGGCGCTCGCGGCCGCGCTCAACGCCGACGTGTGCGAGATCTACAGCGACGTCGACGGGGTCTTCACCGCCGATCCGCGCATCGTGCCGTCCGCGCGCAAGCTCGACCGGATCAACTACGACGAGATGCTCGAGATGGCGGCGAGCGGCGCCAAGGTGCTGGTGCTGCGCTGCGTCGAGTACGCCCGCCGGTACGACGTCCCGATCCACGTGCGCTCCTCGTTCTCCGCGCACCCCGGGACGATGGTCATGAACTACGAGCCCGCCGAGGGCGCCGACGAGGGAGCAGACGTGATGGAGCAGCCGATCATCGCGGGGGTCGC
>JAEWEI010000238.1 GCA_023389545.1 Actinomycetes bacterium
CGAACAGGCGCCAGAGGTCGTACAGGCGGTCTCGTCGCTGCTTTCCGGTTTCGTCGCTCTGCCCGTCTCCATCACCGCGCTCGGTACGTACGAAGATGTCCTCTCATTCATCGGAGATCTGCAGGAGGCGACACCACGACTGTTCCTCGTCAGTGGGCTCACAGGGGCCGCCCAGAAGCGGTCCGACGAGGGAGGCGGTCGGCCCGCCACCGAAGTGGGCGACCTCGAGGTCACGATCAGCGGTTATGCGTTCACGCTCCTGGACCCGTACGCGGCGCCGGCAGACGTGGTCGATCCGGCGCCTGCTCTTCCTGGTGTGGTGGTGGGAAAGAACCCGCTGATCCCCCTCGGGGGCGAGTAGGCGGCCACGCTGGACAGGAGACACTCTCGTCTTGCAAGCGTGGAAAGATGCCCACATGCTCCGTTGGTTGACCTCAGGTGAGTCGCATGGCCAGGCCCTCGTCGGCATCCTCGAAGGCCTCCCGGCCGGTGTCGAGGTGCAGAGCGCGGATATCCAGGCCGCTTTGGCACGCCGCCGGCTCGGTTATGGCCGGGGCGCGCGGATGAAGTTCGAGCAGGACGAGGTGCGTGTCCTCGGGGGGGTGCGGTTGGGCCTGACGCAGGGCGGCCCGATCACTGTGGAGATCGGCAACACCGAGTGGCCCAAGTGGGTTGACGTGATGTCGTCGGACCCGGTGGCCGATCCCGAGCTGCTGAACCGGGCGCGCAACGCCCCGTTGACGCGGCCGCGGCCGGGCCATGCGGATCTGGTGGGCATGCGCAAGTACGCGTTCGATGACGCGCGTCCGGTGCTGGAGCGCGCGTCGGCCCGGGAGACGGCCACCCGGGTGGCGTTGGGCACGCTGGCCGCGAAGTTCTTGGAGCAGGCGGCGGGCATCCGGCTTGTGTCGCACGTGGTGGGCATCGGCCCGGTCGCGGCCCCCGACGGCGCCGAGCTGCCGACTCCTGATGATGTGGCGGCTCTCGACGCCGACCCGGTGCGTTGCTTCGACGCGGCGACGTCGGCGGCGATGGTCGCGGAGATCGACGAGTGCCACAAGGACGGCGACACCCTGGGCGGCGTGGTGGAGGTGCTCGCGTACGGCGTGCCGTCGGGGCTCGGCTCCTACGTGCACGGCGACCGTCGCCTGGACGCCCGGCTAGCCGGGGCCCTGATGGGTATCCAGGCGATCAAGGGCGTGGAGGTTGGCGACGGCTTCCGCACGGCGACCCGTCGCGGATCCCAGGCGCATGACGAGATGGAGCGGGACGCCTCGGGGCAGATCGTCCGGCGCTCGAATCGCGCGGGCGGCATCGAGGGCGGCATGACCAATGGCGAGATCCTGCGCGTGCGCGCGGCGATGAAGCCCATCTCCACGGTGCCGCGCGCGCTCGACACGGTCGACACCGCGTCGGGCGACGCCGCGAAGGCGCAGCACCAGCGCTCGGACGTGTGCGCAGTGCCCCCAGCGGCCGTCGTGGCGGAGGCCATGGTGGCCCTGGTGCTGGCCGACGCGCTGCTGGAGAAGACGGGCGGCGACTCGCTCGGCGAGGTGCGCCGGAACCTTGAGGGCTACCTGGCGGCGATTCCCGAGCTGCAGCGCTGATGCCGGCGCCTGTGGTGGTGCTGGTCGGGCCGCCCGGATCGGGGAAGTCGACGGTCGCGGCGCTGCTCGCGTCGCGGTGGGACGTGCCGTCGCGTGACACGGACGCGGACGTGGAGGCGGTGGCGGGCAAGACCATCGGCGAGATCTTCGTCGAGGACGGCGAGCCGCGGTTCCGGGAGCTCGAGCGTGACGCGGTGCTCCGGGCCCTCGGCGAGCATGAGGGCGTGCTGGCCCTGGGTGGCGGCGCGGTGCTGGACGACGCCACCCAGGAGGCGCTGTCGGCGTATGCGGCTGGCGGCGGCGCTGTCGTGTTCCTCGACGTGAGCCTCGCGCATGCGGCTCCCAGGGTCGGGTTCAACACGGCGCGCCCGTTGCTGCTGGGCAATCCGCGCGCGCAGTGGCAGGCGCTGATGGAGGCCCGCCGGCCTGTCTACGAGCGGGTCTCGACGTTGCGTGTGTCGACCGACGCGCGGGTTCCAGCGCAGGTCGCCGAGGAGGTCGACGGGGCGGTGCGGCGGCAGGCGACGAGCCCGTCGCAGGACGAGGGGAGCGGTTCGTGAGCAGCGAGCAGGGCACGCGGGTGGTCAGGGTCGAGGGCGAGCAGCCGTATGACGTCGTCATCGGGCGGCATCTGCTGGGCGAGCTGCCCCGGCTGCTGGGCGGGGGAGTCAAGCGCGTCCTGGTGATCCACCCGGCGGCACTGGCCACGTCCGCCGAGGCGATGCGCGAGGACCTGCTGGCCAGCGGGTTCGAGGCGATCCTCGCAGAGGTGCCAGATGCCGAGGCCGCGAAGACGGCCCAGGTGGCGGCGTTCTGCTGGCAGGTGCTGGGGCAGGCCGACTTCACGCGATCGGACGCGATCGTGTCCCTCGGCGGCGGCGCCACCACCGACCTGGCGGGATTCGTGGCCTCGACGTGGCTGCGCGGGATCAAGGTCGTGCACGTCGCCACGACGCTGCTGGGCATGGTCGACGCGGCGGTGGGCGGCAAGACGGGGATCAACACCGCCGAGGGCAAGAACCTCGTGGGGACGTTCTTCCCGCCGGCCGGGGTGCTGTGCGACTTGGCGGCTCTGGAGACGATGCCGCGCTACGACTACATCGCGGGGCTGGCCGAGGTCATCAAGGCTGGCTTCATCGCCGACGCCCGCATCCTGGACCTGGTCGAGGCGGACCCGGAGCTGGTGTGCGACCCGGTGCGGGCCGCGCAGTCGCCTGTGCTGCTCGAGCTGGTGGAGCGGGCCATCGCGGTGAAGGCGCGGGTCGTCAGCGCTGACCTGCGGGAGGCGGGCGACCGCGAGTTCCTGAACTACGGTCACACGTTCGCCCACGCGATCGAGCAGGTGGAGCGGTACTCCTGGCGCCATGGCGCAGCGGTGTCGGTGGGCATGGTGTTCGTCGCGGAGCTCGCGCGTCTCGCGGGCCGCCTCGACGACGCGGATGTCGACCGGCACCGGGCGATCCTCACCTCGGTGGGCCTCCCGGTCGCGTACCGCGGGGACCGTTGGGAGCAGCTCTTGTCGGCGATGCGGCGCGACAAGAAGACCCGCGGCGACCTGCTCCGTTTCGTGGTGCTGGACGGCATTGGCCGTCCGAGCCGCCTGGAGGGCCCCGACCCGGCGCTGCTGGCGGCCGCGTACGCCGAGGTCAGCGAGGGCGCGGCCCCGGTGGGCACGGCGATCCCGCTGTGATCACCGCGTCCCCTAGGCTCACGGCATGACGCGCGTCCTCCTGCTCAACGGTCCCAACCTCGGGCGCCTCGGCGTCCGGGAGCCTGACGTGTACGGCTCCGCGTCGTACGCGGACCTGGTTGTGGCGGGGAAGCGGTGGGGCGCCGAGCACGGCCTCGACGTGGTGGTGCGGCAGACGGACTCGGAGGCGGAGCTCGTCGGCTGGCTGCACGAGGCGGTCGACAGCGGTGCGCACGTGGTGCTGAATCCGGCGGCTTTCACGCACTACTCGTACGCGGTGCGCGATGCGGCAGCGCAGGTGACCAAGGCGGGGCTGGTCCTCGTCGAGGTGCACCTGTCGAACCCGTACGCCCGCGAGGAGTTCCGCCACACGTCGGTGATCGGGGCGGTCGCCACTGGGACGATCGCCGGGTTCGGCTTCGACTCCTACCGGTTGGCGTTGGACGCGGTCGCCGGGCGAGTCTCCGCGCCCCCTCTCTGACCCACGAACAAGGCCTCATCCTTGTAACCAATCACACAAGGCTCTAGCCTTGTGCAATGTTCGTCTTGACGATCGACCAGCAAGGCAGCCGGCGCGTCGGCGACCGTGTCGGCGAGCTGCTCGCCCACCTCAGAGCGCGCGGCGACATGCACCGAGGTTCCGCCGGCGTGCTCGCCCCCTTCGAGCGCACCGTGGGTGACGAGGTGCAGTGCGTCCTCGACGATCCAGCCCTCACGGTGGACGTCGCCCTGGCCGTGCTGCGGGTGGGGGACTGGAGCATCGGCATCGGGGCCGGCCCGGTGGACGAGCCGCTGCCCGCGTCGTCCCGGGCGGGATCCGGGCCCGCGTTCGTCATGGCGCGTGAGGCAGTCGAGCAGGCCAAGAGCCGGCTGCGGGTGGTGCCGCTCGTGGTGCGGGGCGCCGACGAGGCGCGCGCGCGCGACGCCGAGGCTGTGCTCGTGCTGCTCGGCGCCACCCTGCAACGCCGCACGGCCGCCGGGTGGGAGGTCGTCGACGCCGTCGAGCGCTCGGGGGAGACCCGGCAGGACGTCATCGCGAGCCGTGTCGGCGTCACCCAGCAGGCGGTGAGCCAACGCCTGCGCAACGCGCTGTGGGTCGAAGAGCAGGCGGCCCGGCCTGTCGCGGCCCGCCTGCTCGCCGAGGCCGCGCGCCCCGCACACGGCGCCTGACGGACTGACACGCCGGCGCCGACGATTGGGCACACCACCGCTGATCCGCCAGACTCGACCCGCCTGTCGCCCGTGCCAAAGGAGAACCCGTGCACCCCGTGCTCATGCTGCTGACCGCCGTGGCGATGCTCGCGGTGAGCGCCGTGGGCGGGTGGGTGCTGACCGCGGGCGTGCTCCACCTGGCAGGCCGGTCCTCCGACGCGGGATCCTCGGAGGGGCCGCCGGACGGCGACACTCCACCCGTGGCCGCGCTCTCCGACGGCCCCGACGGCGATCGGGCGCGCGCGGTGCTGCGCGGCGGGACGTGGATCGGCATCCTGGAGCGGGTCGCGGTGACCGGGTGCCTGCTCGCTGGGGAGTCGAGCGGCATCGCCATCGTCGTCGCCGTCAAGGGCCTGGGCCGCTACCCCGAGCTGCGGGAGAACCCGGGCGCGTCCGAGCGGTTCGTGATCGGGACGCTGACCTCCATCATCTGGGCTGCCCTGGTGGGCCTCGCGGGGCGCGCGCTGCTCACCGCCTGAGGTCGGCGGGCGTCGCGCGCTGTACGATGGTCGGCGGTCTGGTCGCCCCCTCCTGCAAGGCGAGGTGAGCGCGGCGACGACTCGCACATTCTCAACTCGACAGGAAGCAGCTCTCGTGGCCACCACCAACGACCTCAAGAACGGCACCGTGCTGAAGATCGACGGCCAGCTCTGGACTGTCGTGGAGTTCCAGCACGTGAAGCCCGGCAAGGGTGGGGCGTTCGTCCGCACCAAGCTGAAGAACGTCCTCTCGGGCAAGGTCGTCGACAAGACGTTCAACGCCGGCCTGAAGGTCGAGACGGCGAACGTCGACAAGCGCGACATGCAGTACCTGTACAAGGACGGCTCGGACTTCATCTTCATGGACACCGACACGTTCGACCAGATGCCGGTCTCGGAGACCGTCGTCGGCGACGCCGCGAACTTCATGCTCGAGAACCAGAGCGTGATGGTCGCGACGAACGAGGGCGTGCCGCTGTACGTCGAGCTCCCGCCGTCGGTCGTGCTGGAGATCACCTACACGGAGCCGGGCCTGCAGGGCGACCGCTCCACGGGCGGCACCAAGCCCGCCACGGTGCAGACGGGCTACGAGATCCAGGTCCCGCTGTTCCTGGAGGCTGGCACGAAGGTCAAGGTGGACACCCGGGACGGGAGCTACCTCGGCCGCGTGAACGACTGACGTGGGCGCCCGCACCAAGGCCCGCAAGCGGGCGATCGACGTCCTCTTCGAAGCCGAGCAGCGCCGGCTCGACCCGGTGACGCTGCTCGCGCAGCGCATCGCCGAGCCGGGCACGGAGTCGGCGCTCCCGCAGTACTCCGTGGACCTCGTCGAGGGCGTCGCCGCCCACAAGGCGCGCATCGACGAGCTGATCTCGACGCACGCCCACGGCTGGACCATCGAGCGCATGCCCGCGGTGGACCGGGCGCTGGTCCGGCTCGGCATCTGGGAGGTCCTCTACAACGACGACGTCCCGGACGCCGTCGCGGTGGACGAGGCAGTCGAGCTCGCGCGCTCGTTGTCGACAGACGACTCACCGACCTTCATCAATGGCCTGCTGGGACGCATCGTCGACCTGAAGCCGACGCTGCTGACCTGAGCACCCCCGCGCGCACGAGTGCCCCGGAGCCCCACGGCCCGGGGCATTCTTGTCCCCTCTGACTCCCCGCTAACGCGCCCCGAGCGCGCCGTGGCGACGCGGACGGGGACCCCGCACGGGCAGCCCCGGCGCCGCCCTGCCGAGCAGGTTGCCCTGCACGCGGGAAACCCCCAGGTCGACGAGGGCGGTGAGCTGGGTGGCCTTCTCCACGCCCTCGGCCACCACCTCGAGGCCGTGCGCCTCGGCGAGCCCCAGGATGGCGCGGAGCACGGCGACCCCGCGCTTGGTGCCGATCTCCCGCACGAACGACTGGTCGATCTTGAGGATGTCCACGGGCAGCGACGCGAGGCGGGACAACGAGCTGTAGCCGGTGCCGAAGTCGTCGAGCGCGATCCGCACGCCCCGCTCGCGCAACGCCTGCAGCTTGATGGTCGCGGCGGCGTCGTCGGCGAGCAGCGCGCTCTCCGTGACCTCGATCGTCAGGCGCACCCACTCGCTGTCGCCCCAGGCCCGCTCGACCTGGTCGAGGAAGTCGGGCTCGGAGACCTGGCGGGCGGCGACGTTGACGGCCACGGGCAGCTGGAAGCGGTCGTAGCCCGCCCTGGCGCTGGCCATCAGGGCCTCGCCGATCGGGATGATGAGACCCGACTCCTCGGCGAGCGGGAGCCACTCGGCGGGCTGGAGCATCGTGCCCCGATGCGACCAGCGGGCGAGGGCCTCGAGCTCGACGACCTCCAGGCTCCGGGCGTCCACGATCGGCTGGAAGTGCGTGACGAATTCGCGGTCGGCGATCCCCGCGTCGAGGGCGCGGCGCAGACGGGTCTCCGACTGGACGCGGCGGCGGAGCGGGCGGTCGAACAGGAGCACCCCGACCCGGGTGCGCTTCGCCTCGAGCATCGCGGTGTCAGCATGGCGCAGCAGTGCCTCCGCGTCGGGCGGCTCACCGGGCTCCCAGACGGCGATGCCGACGGTCAGGCGTGGTGCGTCGGTGCTCGGGCCGGGGCCGGTGAAGCCGTTGCGCAGGCGCTGGCCGAGCTCGCGCAGGGCGTCATCGGAGGGCGCGCGGGAGACGACGACGACGAACTCGTCCCCGCCCAGTCGCGCGACGCTCGACCCGGACGGCACCTGCGAGCGCAGGTGGTCGGCGACCTGCACGAGCAGGGCGTCCCCCCAGGCATGGCCGTGGTGGTCGTTGGCCTGCTTGAAGTGGTCCAGGTCGCAGTAGACGACTGCGACGCGGGTGCGCTCGACGTCCGCCTGGTCGATGGCCGCCGCGAGCTGTTGGTCGAGCGCGTGCCGGTTGGGCAGCGACGTGAGCGAGTCGGTGAACGCCGCCCTGCCGAGCCGTGCGGCGAGCTCGGTGCGCTCGGCGTGGGCGGAGACGATCTGGGCGAGGTCCATGAGGAAGCCGCGTTCGCGGGGGTCGAGCGGGCGGCCCGCAACAGGGAACAGCTCGGTGACGAACCGTCCGCGGGGGAGGTTGCGCAGCGACCCCTCGATGTCCGGGTCGTCGAGCACGTGCCGGGCCTCTTCGCGGGCGCGGAGCAGCAGGGCCTCGGGGTCCTTGAGGAACCACGCCGCGTTCGCGATCCGGGCGACCGAGTCGCGCATGCTGTTCTGCCGGTCCGCCTCCCACTGGGCACGCCGAAGCCGGTGCAGCGCGAGCGCCTCCAGGCCGATGCACAGGGGGATGGCCCACGAGCTGGTGAGCAGCTCGCGCAGGTCCGGGTCGGCCACGAGGAACGATGCGACGAGGGCGAGCGTGGACAGCGACGACACGGCGAGGAGCGCCGCTCCCATGGCCGTCAGCTGGGACTTGCCCACGGCGACTACGACGTAGACGCCCACGATGGTCACCGGGACGAGGAACGTGACGGCGTCGACCGGGCCGGGGGTGAGGACGCCGCCCTCGTGGCGGACGACGAGGTCCGTGACCAGCCACAGCACGGCGCGCATGGCGTACAGCGCGCTGGCGGCCAGGACGAATGCCCGCACGGGTGGCCCTGAGGCGTAGGCGCGCGTCGCTGGCAGGGCGAGGACGACGGCGGCCGCGAGGAGCTGCGCCCGCAGGAACGGGAGCACCTCGCCGGCGGGCAGGACGGCCATCAGCCCGTTGGTGAGGAACAGCAGGGCGAGCGCCGCGGACCACAGCAGCGTCCACGCGGCGCCTGCCCGGCGCAGCCGGCCGCGCCACCACACCCAGTGCAGCATGCAGAAGCCGCCCACCAGCCCGGCGGCGGAGAACTGGACGAGCGCCGCCCACGTCGGCGCTGAGATCCCCATATTCGCTCAATCGGTCCACCGGCCCGCGGCATTGAGTCGGCATCCGGGTGATGGCCGCCGGCCAGCGTGGCGGAGGTGTCCAGGGAGTGGCGGCGCGTCAAGGCGCCCGCCGCGGGGCGGTATTGTCGAGCCCTGACAGACATTCCTTTAAGGCCCGTCCAGAGAGGCGGGGAAGGAGGCTGCCAGATGAGCTCTGGCACTGGTGCGCCCATTGACGGCGTACAGCCCGCAGACCTGACCGCCGCACCGGACGCCAATGTCGTCCTGGGAGCCGCTGAGATCAGCCGGGCGCTCACGCGCATCGCGCACGAGATCCTCGAGCGCAACAAGGGCGGCTCCGACCTGGTGCTGCTCGGCATCCCGACGCGCGGCCTCCCGCTGGCTCACCGCCTGGCGCAGCGCCTCGCCGACGTGGAGCCGGGGCTCGACGTCGCCGACCTGGTGGGCAGCCTCGACGTCACGATGCACCGCGACGACCTGGCGCTGCACCCCACCCGCACCATCGGCCGGACGGCATTGCCCGACGGGGGCATCGACGGCAAGGTCGTCGTGCTGGTGGACGACGTGCTGTACTCCGGCCGCACCATTCGCGCCGCGCTCGACGCGCTGAGCGACCTGGGCCGCCCGCGCGCGGTGCGGCTCGCCGCGCTGGTGGACCGCGGCCATCGCGAACTGCCGATCCGCGCGGACTTCGTCGGCAAGAACCTGCCGACCTCCACCTCGGAGCGGGTGCGCGTGCTGGTCGCCGAGATCGACGGCCAGGACGCCGTGCTCATCTCGGG